>CAYXJA010000116.1:0-3719 GCA_964465425.1 uncultured Prolixibacteraceae bacterium
CCAATTACCATTCCTTCATATACTTCATCGCCCGGCTTAACAAAGTAACGACCTCTGTCCTGAAGTTTATCAAGAGCATAAGCAATAGCAGTACCTGTTTCAAGGCTTACCAGCGAACCGTTGTTCCTTTTTTCAATATCTCCCTTATATGGCTGATATTCAATAAACCTGTGTGACATTATAGCTTCTCCTGCAGTTCCTGTCATGATGTTGCTTCTCAAACCGATAATTCCTCTTGAAGGTATAATAAACTGAAGGAGTGTTCTGTCATTCTTTCTTTCCATTGAAATCATTTCACCTTTTCTTCTTGAAACGAGTTCAATTACTTTGCCTGAATATTCATCAAGAACATCAACTGAAAGTTCTTCAACAGGTTCATTCTTAACACCATCAATTACTTTGATGATAACCTGTGGCTGACCTACCTGCATCTCAAACCCTTCACGACGCATTGTTTCAATAAGCACAGAAAGGTGAAGTACACCACGTCCGAAGACATTCCATGAATCGGCACTACCTGTTTCTTCTACCCTTAAGGCCAGATTCTTCTCAAGCTCTTTCTGAAGCCTGTCGTATATATGGCGTGATGTTACATATTTCCCGTCTTGTCCGTAAAATGGAGAGTTGTTGATTGTGAACAACATACTCATTGTTGGTTCATCAATATCTATTGTAGGAAGAGGTTCGGGATTTTCAATATCAGCAACTGTATCACCAATATCAAACTGGTCGATTCCTACCAAAGCACAAATATCACCGGCAGCAACCTGTGGTACACTGATTCTGCCCATCCCTTCAAAAAGGTTTAATTCTTTTATTTTGGTACGTACAATTGAACCATCGCGGTGGCAGAGGCTAACCATCTGTCCCTCTTTTATTTCACCCCTGTGTAAGCGTCCTACTGCAATTCTTCCAAGGTATGGAGAGTAAACAATAGATGAAATTAACATTTGAGTATTCCCTTTTTCGATTTTAGGTTCAGGAATATGTTCAAGTATTGAATCGAGAAGAACAGTGATATCATTTGTTTTTTTGTTCCAGTTGTCTGACATCCAGCCTTCTTTTGCTGAACCAAAGACAGTATGGAAATTAAGCTGGTGTTCAGTAGCATTCAGGTTGAACATCAATTCGAACACAAGTTCATGCACCTCTTCAGGGCGGCAGTTTGGCTTGTCAACCTTATTGATTACAACAATAGGTTTAAGTCCCATTTGAATAGCTTTCTGCAATACAAATCTTGTTTGAGGCATTGGGCCTTCAAAAGCATCAACAAGGAGTAGTACCCCGTCAGCCATATTAAGTACCCTTTCAACTTCGCCTCCAAAGTCGGCATGTCCCGGAGTATCAATAATATTGATTTTAACTCCCTTGTAGTTTACTGAAACGTTCTTGGCAAGAATTGTAATTCCTCTTTCTCTTTCGAGATCGTTGCTATCCATTATCAATTCACCCGGTCTTTCATGATCCTTGAACAGTTTACCTGCAAGTAACATCTTATCTACCAGGGTAGTTTTACCGTGGTCAACGTGTGCAATTATTGCTATATTTCTTATTGGTATCATTCTCCTTGTTTAAAAGTCGCGCAAAAGTAGAACTTTTTAAATGAAATTGAATTAATCGGTTGTTTTATGGAAGAATATCAATGTTGAAACAACGATTTATTAACAAAGTTCAAATAATTAGTAAAATGAGTGAAAGGAGCTTAGAAAATTTTAATGCCGGCAGAAAAAAGATAAACTCTGTTTGCTGCCTGATATTGACTATCATCGATGAAGATATTAAAACTATTTTCAATCCTCGCGTCAAGAGTGACAAACCAAAGATCGACTCCAACACCGGCTTGAATTCCAATGTAATTATCCTTGAGTTCATTGATGTTAAAGTTGTTAATATCATCAATGAGTGGTTCTGTTGTAATATAAGATAATACAGGTCCCCCATATACCCTCAGGTTAAAATTGGGTTTATTGTATATGTGAAATCCTATAAGCAGCGGAATGTCAATAGTTTGATAACTAAGATCAAATTCATTAAGGTTGACAAGACTTTCAATTCTTCCCCCTTTTTTAGTGTTGAAATAAGCTTCTGGCTGAAGGTAAACATTACCAATAGTGGCTTTAAAGAATGCTCCTACGAAATAATTGTTTACTTCACTTTCATCAAAAAAATCATTGTAATCGGAGAATAGGGAAGAGCTGTTAGCACCAAATTTTATGCCCACATTCAAAGGAGATTGGCTGTAAAGCGCAATAGATGAAGTTAAAAGACATATAAACACCCAAATCCTTTTCATTAATTAATTTTTATGTAAAAATATTAAAAATATTGATTCTCTGAAATACTAAACAAAAACTATACCTAACAAAAAAGGCCCCCGTACTAATACGGAGACCTTTATAACGATTGAGTAAAAATATTTATTTTACGAAGTCTTTTAAAACAGCCGATAATTTCTTACGGGTGAAGAATATTCTGCTTTTGACTGTTCCTAAAGGCAATTCGAGTTTATCTGCAATTTCTTTGTATTTGTATCCATCGAGAAACATTTGAAACGGTATGCGGTATTCGTCTTCTAACATAGATATACTTTTTTCAATTTCATTAGATGAATAAAATGATTCAGGAGAAGGATAAATCTTGTCCTTAGCTATCATGAGGTGAAATTCACTGTTAGAACCGCTAAGGCTGTTTCTTGATTTTGATTCCTTTCTGTAATCATTGATAAAGGTGTTTTTCATTATTGTGTAGACCCAGGCTTTAAAATTTGTATCCTGTGAAAACTTGTCCCTATAAGTCAAAGCCTTTAAAAATGTTTCCTGTAAAAGGTCATTTGCTTTGTCATTATCTGATGTCAGGCTTAATGCATAATATTTAAGGTTTTTTTCCAAGCCTAACAAACTATTATTGAATTGTACATTTGCCATAATTGTAGATTTTCGTTTTGTTGTTGATTCAAATATATATAAATAAAAGATAGAAAAGTCTTTTAATATTATATTTTAATTTATAATAATTTTAAATTAACACTGGGTTAACTTATAATCATGATATAATTTAATCAATATTTTGCTACAATTCAATAGTTTAAAAACATCATTGTCTGAAAATCAATAAATTATTGAAGTATTACTAAAAAGATTTTCTATCCGGAACTTAGGAAATGCAGGCATTTAATTAAAAAAACAGATGTTAAAAAAAATGTCTTATAAATGAACAAAAAAGGTAAATGTTCAAAAGGAATATATATTTGCACATTATTTTTGATTAATGTTTAAGAACAAAAGGACGAGGCCGGCTGTTAATGTACCAACATTTCGCCGGTGGATGAACAAGAGCTATTCTGTATTCAGCAGTCTGAAAAAGGTAATCAGGATTGGATGTTTACTTTTGATTTATCTCAGATTTGCCAATAATACAGTGGTAGCAGCACAAGCTGATACATCAAGCGTAGTAAGGAATTACGACCTTGAACAGGTTGTGGTAACGTCAGAACAGCAACCGGAAACATATTCCGGTATAAGCAGGGTAGTACTGGTAATCTCCAAAAGCGAGATTGAGCGGGCAGCGGTTTCTTCAGTAAACGAGTTGCTTGAATATGCATCAAACATCGACATCAGGCAGCGCGGAACCAACGGTGTTCAGGCTGATATCTCTATCAGGGGCAGCACCTTCGATCAGGTTTTAATTCTTCTCAACGGTATTAACATTACCGATCCTCA
>CAYXJA010000116.1:3819-5434 GCA_964465425.1 uncultured Prolixibacteraceae bacterium
AAATACCCTGACCAATATGAAGAAACGGGAACATTTATGACTTCCATGTCTGCTAACGTGAAAACAGGAAATTTCCAATTTGATCCAAAGGTTTATTATAGAAGACATGACGATGAGTTTCTTCTTTTCAGGGATAAACCTTCTCACTACAGGAATATTCACCTGACAGAAGTTATGGGAACGAACTTTCTTATAAATTATAGAATTGGAAAAACGGGTGTTACTACTGTAGGTTTTGATTTAAGATCAGAATCAATACGGAGCAATAATCTGGGTGAAGTAAGTGAAGACGAAGGTTCATATATAATAAAAGATTCTATAATTCTCGACCACTTTCATTCAAGGACAAACTTTTCTTCTTTTATTGGTCAAAAGTTTTATCTGGCAGGACTTACGATTAATGCAGGGATTAATTTTACCCGAAATACAGACATGAAGCTGAATTGGTTTATCTATCCGGGATTAGATGTAAGTTATACTTTTGCAAATTCATCAACAGTGTCATTGTCAGTGAATAAGAGTATGCGAATGCCAACTTTTACAGAGTTGTTTTATTCTAGTCCTTCGAATGAAGGTAATGCAGGATTATTACCTGAGGAATCATTAGGATTCGAAGCAGGATATAAATATGGAAATGAATATCTTAGCACTTCATTTACCGGATTCTATTCTATAAATGAAAACCTTATTGACTGGGCAAAGGAAAATCTGGAAGATAAGTGGAAGACAGTAAACTATTCAAAGATAAATTCTTACGGAGCAGAGGTAAATGCAGAAATTAACTTTCTGAAGCTTATTGAAGAGCAAAAGATATTGAATTCAGTGAAGCTTAGTTATTCCTATCTCAACCAGGACAGGAATATAGGGGCATTGATTTCAAATTATTCAATGAATTACCTTAAGCATAAGCTTGATTTTGATGTCAATCACATGATAATCAGGAATGTTTATGCAGCATGGCATGTAACATTCTCTGACAGGAACGGTCAGTATGAAAAAATAGAAGATAAGGCTTCATTAGGTCTTGTTGATTATACACCATTTTTTTTATGTGATTTAAAGATATATTGGAAGCACGCCGGGTGGAATATTTATGGTTCTGTAAATAATTTATTCAATGAAGAATACGTTGATTATGGAAATATAAGACAACCGGGCAGATGGTTTAAAATTGGGGTGTCAAAAAAGCTGGTTTTTAATTGACATTACTGTTGCAGTTAACATTTTTATTATCTTCGGCCAAAATTTTTAAGTATTAAAATATGTTGAAAGATATATTAGCGATCTCTGGACAACCAGGTTTGTTCAAAATGATTTCCAAAGGGAATAATTCAGTAATTGTAGAATCACTGACAAACGGGAAGCGTTTTCCGGCGTACTCATCAAGTAAGATACTATCGCTTGAGGATATTGCCATTTACACTACCACAGGTGAAATACAGCTCAGGGAAGTATACAAACAGATGGTAGCTGATGAAGAACTGAAAAAGGGTATCGATCCGAAATCATCATCAGACAAGCTGAAGGAGTACTTCAAGAAAGTGTTACCTGACTATGATCAGGACAGAGTTTATGTGTCAGACATAAAGAAAGTTGTGACATGGTATCTTACACT
>CAYXJA010000117.1:0-2473 GCA_964465425.1 uncultured Prolixibacteraceae bacterium
ATGAAGGGGAATACGTTCTTTGTATAATTAAAGATTATAATATTTTGGGAACAACTAGAGTGCTTTTTAAAGAGGGGATGAAAGAGGAATTTTATGTTTCAGAATTAATTGAATAGCTTTAACTTTATCTTTTAATTAAGATAAATAGTTGTTGCAAAATATTAAAGGCAATTGGAAGACCTTGAGAAATTAATAAATGATTGTAAAGCAGGGAAGCGTGAGGCACAATCCCGGTTATACAAATTGTATGCTCCTAAATTATACGGAGTATGTCTCAGGTATTCACGTGATGTAACTGAAGCAGAAGATGTATTGCATGAAAGTTTTATCATGATTTTCAACAAAATAGGGCAGTATGCGTTTAAAGGATCTTTTGAAGGATGGATGAGAAGGATAGTAGTCAATAATTCGTTTGAGAAATGCAGAAACCGGTTTAAGATGCAAATAGTTGAGGATATAAGCATCTATGAATCAAGAAGGGTTGAAAACGATTCATTAGATGAGATGAGTGCAGGGCAGTTGCTGGAAGTCATTAGAAATTTGCCTCCGCAATACAGATTGGTTTTCAATATGTATGCAATTGATGGATATACACATAAAGAGATTTCAGATATACTTGGCATTGCTGAGGGGACATCAAAATCGAACCTGGCAAGGGCAAGAAAAATATTACAGGATAAGGTGACAGAATTAGGATATATTGGTAAGGTATATGAATAGTAATGATGAAAATATAGATCGTTTATTTAAGGATAAGCTTAATAACCATGAGGTAGTTCCTCCCGATTCAGTATGGGATGGAATTATAAGCGAGATGGATTCAGGAAAGAGAAGAAGAAGGGCATTCTTTATTCTTGGAATATCTTCAGCTGCATCATTATTGTTTGCCTTTATAGGTGGATGGTATTTCGCTAATAATGATAAAGGTGTTGTTAATTATACTTCAGAAGCCGGTGTTGATAGGAAGACTGTGATAATTAACGAAAATGAATCATATAAGGCAAATGAAGCAGAATCATCAGCAGGTTATCTTACAGTAGAAAAAAGGATAGATAAAACAAATAATACTATTACTCGTAGTTCAGTTAAAGAAAAAGCTTATAATGAGGATAAAAATGGCATTATTTCAAGTGATAATGTATCAGAAGAAGCTAATTTCATATACAAACTTTTAATTCCCCGAAAAGAAAAGCTAAAATCAGATAAAAAGGAAGATTACACTTTACTTGCTATGAACACAGATGATTTATCTGAAGAAGATAAGTCGATTATTGAAATGAACCTGAGAAATATTAAGGAGAAATCATATACAAAGAAAAAAGGAGAATGGGCAATTGGTGTTCAGGCTTCTCCGGCATACAGGTTTGATGGCAAGGAGAACTCATTCAATGATTATTATGAGGAAGATCAGGCCAGTTACAATTACTCAATGAACTATGTTACCAATGTAACCGGTGGGGTAGTAGTAGCATATTCTATTGATAAAAAATTGACTGTCCAGAGTGGAGTAAATTATGGTGAGATTTCACAGGTTGCTCATGATGTTAATGTATCATATACAGGCCAGAATTGGCTTAATGACAGGCTTGGAGTGATGGCTGATGAAAAATATCTTGGGGGTAATAAAGCAGGGGAAGTTGATAATGAAGTAGAATTAAACACCTTAATTGGTGTAGCCAATGTTTCAATGCAGGAAGGTACTCAAATCAAAACAACAGGTGAATCGAATACCTTATCACCTGAAGTAATCAGGCCTTATGAACTAAATCAGGATGCCGGATATGTTGAGGTGCCATTAATTATTAAGTACATGATTATTGATAAAAAATTTGGAGTACATGTGTTGGGTGGAATAAATACTAACTTTCTTGTTATAAATGACGTGAAGATTTCCAACAATAATGAAGTTGTTGCCAATGGAGAAATAGAAGGATTAAATCCTTTGACATTCAGCAGCAGTTTAGGATTGGGATTCAATTACTCTTTTACGCGCAATCTTAAGTTTTCACTTGAGCCAACAATAAAAATGCAGTTAAACTCACTTAGCAGTGTTTCAGAAATAAATTCCAGGCCATATATGTTTGGAGTATTTACAGGTCTTTCCTATAATTTCTGATTAATTGATTTAACCTCAACTTTGGTTTAAGTATCAATCTTATAATTGATTTTTACAATCTATTTAGTTTTAAACTGTTACTTTTGCATATTTGTATGTAAATGTAGATGAAATGAAACAAAAGACTTTATATCTGATTATTATATCACTGATTATATTATTGACTATATCGTTAGCTTTTACCGGTCCTGCGGATACTCCATCAGGAGACAACAAATCAGTTTTTCAGAAGATAGTCTCACCCCCTGTTCCCGAAGAAGTAACTTTTGCCGGAGAGAAAGTTCCAATTGAGGAATATGACATTTTTGAAAGACTTGACAGAGAAATTACTGTAAACAGCTTTTTCCATTCACAAAC
>CAYXJA010000117.1:2573-5427 GCA_964465425.1 uncultured Prolixibacteraceae bacterium
ACTGAGGCAGCATGTCTTTATCTTAAAAAATCGCATTCTGAATATGGAAACTGGACCCTGGTAGCAGCTTCATACAATACAGGGAATGGCAATGTTACAAAGCAGATTCAAAATCAAAAGGAGAATGATTATTTTGACTTGTTGTTTTCTGAAGAAACAAATCGTTATGTGTTCAGAATACTTGCATTGAAATATATAATTGAATCGCCTGAAAAGTATGGCTTTTTTGTAAAGGATAGTGAAGTTTACCCTGAAATAAAATTCAAGAATGTAGAAGTAAAAGAGGGTATACCTGATTTGGCCGTCTTTGCAAAAGGTAAAGGGACCAATTATAAGATGTTGAAGGTTTTGAATCCGTGGCTTAGGGGTACTTCATTGAAAAATGAAGCCAAAAAGAGCTATTTGATTAAGATACCTGAAAAATAGTACATTTATTAATTACAAATTTCTACACATATTCAATGTCAGAATATATAAAAGAAGATACTGAACAGGAAGTAATAAGGGTCAGGGGTGCAAGGGTAAACAATTTGCACAATGTTAATGTAGATATCCCCCGGAATAAATTCACGGTAATTACCGGCTTAAGCGGAAGTGGCAAATCTTCTTTGGCATTTGATACTATTTATGCAGAAGGACAGCGCAGGTATATAGAAACTTTTTCAGCTTACGCCCGATCATTTCTGGGTAATCTTGAGCGTCCCGATGTGGATGAAATTTCAGGATTAAGTCCGGTAATTTCTATAGAACAAAAGACTACAAATAAGAATCCCCGTTCAACAGTGGGAACTGTAACAGAAGTTTATGATTTTCTTCGGCTTCTTTTTGCAAGAGTAGGTGAAGCTTATTCTTATAATACAGGCGAAAAGATGGTTAAGTATTCTGAACAAAAGATACTTGACTTGATAAGGGAAGATTTTAAAGGAAAAAAGATAATGATACTTGCTCCTTTGGTTAAGGGGAGAAAAGGTCATTACAGAGAGCTTTTCGAGCAGATCAGGAAAAAAGGTTTTATTTATGCCCGTATTGATGGAGAGATTAAAGAAATAGCTCATGGATTAAAGCTTGACAGATATAAAAACCACTTTATAGAAATTGTTGTTGATAAACTTGTTGCTGATGATTCTTCTGATAAAAGACTGAGGGAATCTGTACAGGCAGGAATGAAGCACGGGCAAGGAATAATTATGATACTGGATAATGAAACAGGCGTATGTAAGTATTTCAGCCGGCATCTGATGTGCCCCTCTACCGGAATTTCATATAACGAACCTGCTCCTCATAACTTTTCTTTTAATTCGCCTCAGGGTGCATGCCCAAAATGTAACGGACTGGGAATGATTCCTCAACTTGATATGGATAAGATTATTCCCGACAAGTCGTTATCAATTTTTAAAGGGGGAATAACTCCGTTAGGTGCTTACAGAAATTCAATGGTTTTCTGGCAAATTGAATCTATTGCCGAGTCTTATGGATTTGATCTTAAAACCCCGATTTCTGAAATTCCGGAAGAAGCACTTGATAAAATTCTCTTTGGAACAGGTGAAAGAATACAGATTAAAAATTCTCCTCTTGGTGAAAATATAAACTATTTCATGACATACGAGGGGATAGTTAAATATATTGAAAGTCAGCAGGAAGAGTCGACCTCTCAGAAAGTACAGAAATGGGCAAATCAATACGTCAAGGAAACTGTATGTCCGCAATGTAACGGGCAAAGATTAAAGAAAGAATCCTTATGGTTTAAGATTGACGGGTATAATATTTCTGAGGTTTCAGCACTTGATTTAATACAACTTGGCGAATGGCTTCAGGGTCTTGAATTCAAACTGACTGACAGGCAAAAGCTGATTGCTACAGAAATTATAAAGGAGATGCGCGACAGGCTGGGATTTATGATAGATGTTGGTCTTGAATACCTGGCACTTGACCGTGCAGCTAAAACATTATCTGGGGGTGAATCACAAAGAATAAGACTGGCAACTCAAATCGGCTCTCAGCTGGTAAATGTGCTTTATATTCTCGATGAACCAAGTATAGGCTTACATCACCGGGATAATCTTCGACTCATTAATTCTCTTGAACAGCTGAGGGATACAGGTAACTCTGTTATTGTTGTGGAGCATGACAAAGATATGATGCTGAAAGCTGATTATCTTATTGATATTGGTCCTCATGCAGGAAGACACGGAGGAAAAATTATGGAAGCAGGAACTCCCGATGTAATACTTAAAGGAGACTCTCTGACTTCAAGATACTTAAGGGGAGAAAGAAAAATAGATATCCCTGATCAGCGCAGAAAAGGGAACGGGAAAACAATCAAAATAAAAGGTTGTACAGGTAACAACCTTAAAGGGGTTGATGCTGAATTTCCTTTAGGAAAATTTATTTGCATTACTGGAGTTTCAGGCAGTGGTAAATCAACTTTGGTTAATGAAACACTTCAGCCAATATTGAGTCAGCATTTTTATAACTCCCTGCTTGATCCTTTGCCTTATGAAGCTATTGAAGGACTTGAGAATATTGACAAGGTAGTGCAGGTAGATCAGTCACCGATAGGGAGAACACCAAGGTCAAATCCTGTCACATATACCGGCGTTTTTTCTGATATCAGGGATCTTTTTACTCTTTTACCTGAATCGAAAATCAGAGGCTACAAGCCCGGCAGATTTTCTTTCAATGTTAAAGGAGGTCGTTGTGAAGAATGTCAGGGAGGCGGAATGAAACTGATTGAAATGAATTTCCTTCCTGATGTGTATGTCCATTGCAATAAATGTAACGGTAAACGTTATAACAGAGAAACACTGGAAGTAAGATATCGTGGAAAATCAATCAGCGATGTTCTTGACATGAC
>CAYXJA010000118.1:0-1109 GCA_964465425.1 uncultured Prolixibacteraceae bacterium
CCTGCCCGATTTTGTCAAGCATACTTTGTGGTAAATACATCATTTTGATGTCTGTAGGTTTGATTTTTATCTTGTTTCCGGCTTCATCCTTTACCTTCATTTCAGCAATCTGTCCTTTTTTGTATTTTAAAATCAGGATTTTAGCTTCAGTTACTGAATCGTCATTTTTTGTAATGTAACTTGTTTTAGTTTGTGAGAATGACTGAGAAGGCATTGAAAACTGTTGAGCCATTGCGTTATAAGCAAAAGCTGAAACAAGCAGAAAAACTACTAGTAGAATTGGTTTCTTCATAATCTTAAGGTTTAAATATTTGATTATATGGTAATTAATAGTCTATTATTTTGACATAAAACATTAATATGTTACATGTATAAAAGTATAATTATTCTTTAATCTCCGGTACTTATTCAACTAAAATTCCGATTTTTTTTAAATCACTCCAAAAACCCGGATATGATTTACTTACAACCTTTGGATCCTGAATAGAAATTTCTCCGTTTACGATTGCTACAGGAGCAAAAGCGAGAGCCATCCTATGATCGTGATAAGTTTCGATAGAAACGCTTGAATTGAATTTAAGCTCATCGACAAAACCTTCCCAGGCTAGTTGTCCCGGTTCCGGTTCATATAATTCAGCACCAAGCTTTGCAAGCTCTGTTATCAGGGCATAGATCCTATCTGTTTCCTTTATTTTCAAAGTCTCAAGTCCGCTGAAATGAAATGGTATTCCTTTGCACACGCACATAACCGCAAAGGTTTGAGCGATATCGGGATTTTCAATAAAATTCCGGACAAATCTTTCGGGAAGGCGTCTGCTAATTTTCTGAAGTCTGATGCCATTGCTTTCCTGAATAGATTGAATTCCAAAGTCTTCAAACCACTGAGCCTGACTACAATCGCCCTGGAGGCTGTCAAGTTCAAGACCTTCAAGCAGGATATTTGCCTCCTCAGCCAAAACTGCCATTTCGTACCAATAGGAAGCGCCACTCCAGTCTGATTCGACAGTGAAAGGCATGGCCTTGTATGATTGTTCTGCAATAGTAATCTTGTTTCCTTCCCATTTGTATTCAATACCGAATCTGGCCATTAATTTTAATGTCAGATCGAT
>CAYXJA010000118.1:1209-5312 GCA_964465425.1 uncultured Prolixibacteraceae bacterium
AGAACCCTGTTGCTTATGCTCTTTGACGAAGGAAGTTTTATTGTTCCTTCGAGTTTATTAATTGAAGATTTTACGCAATATTCCATCGTTTATAATCGTGATTAATAACACTTAAAATAAATTATTCAAAAACTAAGATTAAATATTTTTATAAAAATACAAAGCATTATAAACCAATTCCTTTTCGCAATTGATATTAATTTCAAACTTTCCTATTTCAGGAATAAGTGTGAAATTTATTCTTCCGTTTTCATTCTTTTTATCCTTAGTCATGAGAAGATATGCTTCTTCGAAATCAGAATCACTAAGTTCAAACTTCCCGTATTTAGAGATAATCCATTTAGAAATATCAACAACATCTACCATTGGGAAATTTAGCTTTTTATGTGAAAGATAAAGTTCAGTAATAATTCCGTAAGCAACAGCAAAACCATGAAGCACGGGCCGTCCCTGATGGAGGGCGAGGCTTTCAAAAGCATGGCCGGCAGTGTGTCCGAAGTTTAAAGCTTTGCGGATATTCTTTTCAGTAGGGTCATTAACAACAAAAAACTCTTTCACAGAAACTGAATCAGCAATAAGAGCGTTCAGCAACTCAAAATCAATAGATTCAATGTTAAACTTTAGGAGATCATCCCAATGAGACCTGTTGAATATCAGGCCATGTTTCAACATTTCGGCATAACCCGAAAGGATATTATCCTTGTCGATAGTTTTCAGAAATTTTGAAGCAATGATAACAGTTTGCGGCTGATTGAAAACCCCTATTTCATTTTTCAGTCCGTTAAAATTAATACCGGTTTTACCGCCAACAGAAGCGTCAACCTGAGAAAGGAGGGTTGTAGGGATATTTACAAAGTGCATTCCACGTTTAAAACATGATGCAGCAAAACCACAAAGGTCGCTTAGCATTCCACCTCCAAGGTTAATCAACAAAGATTTTCTGTCGGCCCCGTTTTCTTCCAGAAAATTCCAGACTTTAACAACTGAGTCGATACTTTTATTTTCTTCACCGCTTTGAGTTTCAAGAACGGGAACAGAAGAAAGGGAAGGAATTCTCATCAGTTCAGGCAGGCAATTCTTTTTAGTATTTTCATCGCAAACGATGAAAACTTTGCCTGAGGGGTATCCGTTAACAATTTCGCCTAATTCTTTTTCAATTAAATTGGTTACTCTTATATCATTTACAAACTTAGGAAAACTCATTTTTTCAATTTATTTTTATGACTCCAAAATTATAACAATTTGTTACTATGTTGAAACATATTTTACAATGGCAGCAATAGACAATACAAAATTTATCTTTCAGTTTAATAACAAGGTTAAATCTACCAATTCATTTGTCCTGTATATAGTCAGTGGATTAGTTTTGGTAGGATTAGGATTTTTGTTTCTTGCCAAGAGCTGGTATATCCCTTTGATAATAGATTCAATAATAACCATCGTTTATTTTTATTTTTTCAGTTATATAAAGCCTTCATTTTTTGAGATGCTGGTAACTGAAAGAGAAGTAAAGGTAAATTATTACTCAGTTTCCTCAGCCATGAGAAGCTACAATACGATTGAAGTGCCTCTGAAACAGCTCAGGGGATACGAAGTTAAGCGAAAATTATGGGGATTAAAAAAAGAACTGATAATATCGATGGAGTCCAAATATGGTTATGCTGATTTTCCTCCGGTAAGCATTACGTTGCTCAATAAGAAAGAATTATCCCAAATATTTCATGTTCTTAAGAAAATAATAGACAGTTAAAAAATAAAGACAACATGACATCCCTCAAACACAAAATCGCTCTTTCCCTGATTCCGGGGATTGGGTCAATCAATTCACGTAAACTGGTTTCATATCTTGGAAGTGTAGAAGCAGTATTTGATGCTCCTTCCAGATCAATATCTTCTATACCGGGTATAGGAAAAACCATGGCAGAAAAAATCATTGAAAACAGGCCTTTGGCATTAAAAAAGGCAGAACGCGAAGAAGAGTTTATTAGCAAGCACAACATTGCCTGTTATTTCTATTTAGACAAGAACTATCCAAAGAGGCTCACTCAATGTGAAGATGCACCTGTAATAATATTTCAGAAGGGAGAAATGAATCTTGATAACCCTCGGATTGTTAGCGTTGTTGGAACAAGAAATGCAACAGATTACGGGCGTGGCCTTACTGAAGAATTGATTTCCGGTCTGGCACGGTCAGTTCCGGGAGTAATGATAATAAGCGGACTGGCTTTTGGTATAGATATAATAGCACACAGGTCGTGTCTGAAGAATAATATTCCAACGGCAGGGGTTGTAGGGCACGGGCTTGACAAGATGTATCCGTCAGCGCATATAAATACTGCAAGGGAGATGATAACAAGCGGAGGAGGACTTCTGTCAGATTTTACTTCAAATACTAAAATAGATCCGGGTAATTTTCCCAGGAGGAACAGGATAGTAGCCGGTTTGTCGGATTGTACCATTGTTGTAGAGTCAGCCATAAAAGGAGGGGCACTTGTAACAGCAGATATAGCTTCATCATACAACCGTGATGTTTTTGCTTTTCCCGGAAGGTGCTCAGACAAATACTCCAAAGGGTGTAATGACTTGATTAAAAGGAATAAAGCAGGCATGATTGAATCTGCGGAGGATCTGATTAATATTATGGGATGGGATATCAATCCTAATAAGCCGGTTCAACAAATACTCTTTAACGATTTCACTGAGGAAGAAGAAAAAGTGTATTCAATAATAAAAAGAGAAGAGACTATTTCTTCGGATGCAATATCATCAGAACTTTCAATACCCATTGGAACAACAAGTTCAATACTATTGAATCTGGAATTTAAGGGTGCTGTCAAATCATTGCCCGGGAATCATTACAAACTTAATTCAGGAAGATGTATATTTTAAAATATCATGGATTTTAAATCGTTGGAATTTGAGTTGTTTTTCGTAAATTCCTTTGTAAATAAATAGATATGAAAATAGGTGATTTATAATAATATCAGTACTGATTTTTAAAGGTTTACAATATGAAAAAATTAATTGCACTTTTAATATTACTACCCGGATTTATGATTTCATTGACATATGCACAAATAACTGCACCCGGGGTTAAATGGAATGAGACGTACACTTTTGATAAATACAATGAATTGAAGGTGGACTTTTATTCAAAGAAGAATGAGTTGATGCAGACTCTTAATTACAAAAGTTATTATCAATCGAACGGCAAGGATTTTGATGTTAAGATGATAGCCAAATCAAAAAGCAACAATATAGAAACAGTTTTTGATTTGAAAAACGAAATAGCCATTCAGATTTTTGGTGAAGATCAGATGTATAATGCAGGAGGGTTCAAATATCCAACAGAGCAGGAGAAAAAATTGCTGGAAATAATTCCGGCAGAGGGCACTAAAACGATAGCAGGCATAGTGTGCAAGAGATATACATATACGTTTAAAAAAATAACCGGTGAAGTATGGATAACTGATCAATGTACGTTATCAAATGATTATGGAATTTTCAGGGCAGCAAAAATGGCGGCAAAGCATAATACTTTATCAGTAGGAGGATTTGTAATGGAGATGACAACAGAAGATTCAACAGGAGCAAAGACAGTGATGACAACACTTTCATTAAAAAACAATTGTAATTATACTGTAAGTTTTAAGAATGTGGAAATGCACACGGCGATCAATAAAGTAAACTATTACACTTTTTAATAACTACAATTATCTCACTTTTATCTATTCCAATAATAATGAAACATTTGTGTTATATAGATGTTAAAAATTAAATGTAATAATTTAATAAAAAGATTGTTTTACTACTTTAGCGACAAATAGAAACACATAAAAAAATAGCTATATGAAAATGGGACTTTTATTAATTCTCAGCATTATATTTTCTTTGAGTGTAAATGCACAGCAGACTACACAATGGAGAGGTGGTACAAATGGTATTTATCCTGACAAAGGACTTCTAAGAACATGGCCATCAGAGGGTCCTGAAATACTATGGTCGTTTGAAGGACTTGGAGAAGGACATTCCTCACCAGTTTTTGCACACGATAAGATATTTGTTTCTTCCATGATTGGCCAGACAGGCTATATCTTTATTTT
>CAYXJA010000119.1:0-2071 GCA_964465425.1 uncultured Prolixibacteraceae bacterium
TCCCACTAGCTATTGTTGTAATGGGATATAATGGCAATTTGGTGGCAATTTGATGACAATTTACTACGAATTAGTTTGCAACCGGAAAGTTAGAAATACAAATATTAAAGTTTACAAATACGTCCAAAAACAGAAGGCAATAACAATAATCAATCCTTTGATCTGAAAAGGTGAATATAACCGTTTTGGTTTCTTTCTTTATCATCTCTACCTTTAGCTCTCACAACAATGAAATAAACCCCGGGAGATGCCATTCTACCTCCAATCTTTCCATCCCAGACTGAATGTTGGATAGTATAATCTGAAGATCTAATATTGCTATAACTCCAGCTATGAACTAATCCTCCCCATCTGTTGTATATTTTGATAGTCATACTTTTAAGAGATCTGGATTCAACTACATAAACATCGTTAATACCGTCTCCGTTGGGAGTAAAAACGTTTGGTAAAACAACAAGGGAGGTATCAACTAAAATAAACTCTCCGGGCTCCATGTATAAAGTATCGTAACAATTACCCGTACTGTTTATTTTTACGGTAGAAACCATAATTCTGTATTCCCCTGTTTTTTCAAATTCATAAACAGGAGACTCTTCAGTAAGAACAAAATCAATACTATCAATTACCTCACCTTCATTTTCTTCAGCCTCTTTTTTAATAATATTCATGTCCTTATAAAAATGCCAGTAAACTGAATCCCAATTTATTGAATTATTAACGAATGTAACATTCAAAACAGCTTCTCCTCCTTTGGGGTCGTAATCGAAAGCTGTTTCCGGCACCTTTGAATTGTAATCAACAGTTCCTTCTCCCTGACAATTAAACTCATCAATAACAACGAGTTTAAGCTTTATTGGAGTATCACTTGCTTTTGGCGTACCTGTAAAATTCAATGAGGAGGCTACCAACTCATTGTTTTCATACCACCTAAATTTGAATTTTATTTCTGGATTTCTCAATGAATGGCGTGCATTTGAATTTACATCGTAATAAAATAAAGAAGCGAAAGAAGTATCAGCAAAAACCTTGTATTCAATACAATTGGACAAAGAATCGGGTAAAGATGTCTCAGTTACTTTTATCCAGTTGTTGAAAACCCATTTGCGATAAGACATCTCTACCCCACCACCATTAATTGTAACTCTGTAAAGTCCGTTTTGAAGATTTCGGATAGTTGATTCAAGAGTATCATTTGGATTTACAGTTCCATAATCAACAAAAGAAGCAATAGTTTCATCATATTTCTCCCATTTAAATGAAGAGCTAACTCCCATTGGAGTTTTGGCAGTCAGGTTTGCAGGAAAATCAAATTCATCCTCTGCACAAAAGATATAGGCAGTATCTAAATTTCCAACCGGATAATCGATAGGTTTAACTTTATCAGCATCGGGTGAAATAATTTGAGCAAAAATATTGTTCGTGATAAAAAGGATAACTGACAATACAATCAGCTGCTTTATGATTGATCTTATGTACATTTTATAATTTTTTACTATCTTGAATAAACAGAAGGATATTTAAAATATTGTATTATAACTTATAATACTCAGTTTAAAAATTAATTTCTACAAAAATAGAAATTAAAAAAAGATAATTAATCTCTTTCTTATAACATCTATTATTTTTGAAACAATATTACTGACCACGAAAATTAAGCATTAAATATCTTTTTCAGGTCAAATATTTTCAGATTTATATGGATTACGAATATTTAAATGGTTTAAATAACTCTCAACTTCAGGCAGTTGAAAACATTGACGGGCCGGTTTTAGTGATTGCAGGTGCAGGGTCGGGCAAGACACGTGTGTTAACAATAAGGATTGCTCATTTAATGAACAAAGGAATTCCTCCTTCATCAATTCTTGCATTAACATTTACAAACAAGGCAGCAAAAGAGATGAAAGACAGGATAGCAAGGATCGTTGGTGATAACATTGCAAAATATTTATGGATGGGTACTTTTCATTCAATTTTTGCAAGAATACTCAGAAATGAATCGGAAGCACTTGGATTTCCAAATACTTTTACCATTTACGATACATCTGACTCAAAAAGTCTTATCA
This sequence comes from uncultured Prolixibacteraceae bacterium, assembly GCA_964465425.1. Lineage (GTDB taxonomy): Bacteria > Bacteroidota > Bacteroidia > Bacteroidales > Prolixibacteraceae > CAYMTR01. The sequence continues at coordinate 2,064 of CAYXJA010000119.1, forward strand.
GAAGTATT
>CAYXJA010000119.1:2171-5260 GCA_964465425.1 uncultured Prolixibacteraceae bacterium
ACAAATTTTGCCCAATACTTAATAGTAAAAAAGCTTGCAGAAAAAAATAAAAATATATGTGTTGTAGGTGATGATGCACAAAGTATTTATTCATTCAGGGGTGCCAGGATAGAAAATATATTGAATTTCAGAAATGATTATCCTGATTATAAATCATATAAACTTGAAAGAAACTATCGTTCTACCCAAAACATAGTAAATGCTGCAAACAGTATCATCAGTAATAATGTAAACAGAATTAACAAAGTTGTATATTCTGAAAATGAATCAGGATCAAAAATAAAAGTACAGGAAGCTGTGTCTGACACTGAAGAAGGAATAATTGTAGCCAATGAAATAAAACAGCATCTTTTTTTAGAACAGCAACAATTTTCAGACTATGCAATTTTATACAGATTAAATTCTCAGTCCAGAATCTTTGAAGAGCAGTTAAGAAAATTGAATTTACCCTATCGTGTCTTTGGAAATACTTCTTTCTATGAAAGAAAAGAAATAAAAGATATCATTGCTTATTTAAGGCTAACAGTAAATTCAAGTGACAACGAAGCATTTAAGAGAATAATTAACTATCCGGCCAGAGGAATTGGAGAAACCACATTAAACAAATTGGAATTATATGCAAGTCAGCAGGATAAAGCAATTTGGGAAATAAGTTCCGGAATAGAATTAAACCATCTCAATTTCAATAAAGGTACGACATCTAAGATTAGTTCATTTACCAATCTAGTTCAAGAATTTATGGCAATGCTAAATGAAGCAACAGCATATGAGATTGCATTGGCGATTGCCAGGAAAACAGGTATATTAGAAGATTTGTATAAGGATAAAACTCCTGAGAATCTCAGTAAGTTTGAAAATATTCAAGAATTATTAAATGCCATACAAGATTTTACAATAAGTGCTATTGAGGAAGACAGGCCACATAAATTAGAAAATTATCTTGAAGAAGTGTCGCTATTAACCAGTCAGGATAACAAAGATGATGACAACAATAACAAAATAACATTAATGTCAGTTCACTCTGCAAAAGGCCTTGAGTTTAAGAATGTTTTTATAGTCGGCATGGAGGAGAATTTGTTTCCTTCTTCAATGAATGGGTTTATGTCGCGCGAGTCGCTTGAAGAAGAAAGACGACTTTTTTATGTTGCCTTGACAAGAGCAATGAAAAACGTTTGGATCACTCATGCCAGGCAAAGATTCAAATGGGGGCAGTTCACTCTATGCGAGCGAAGTAGATTTATAAATGAAATTGATGACAAATATTTAATTCAACCTTTCGGCAGCAGTCCTAGAACTTCGACAAGAGAAAATACGAGAACGGGGTTATTCGAAAGAAATATTTCAAGGATTACAATGACAGAAACACCCCCTGTGCGCAGCAGTTCAGGCTCTGCCTCATCATCTTTAACAAACAGGTTTTCAAGCGCAACTGCAAGTAATGAAAATTACAGACAAGACTCTAATGAAATCATCCAACCGGGAGATGAAGTAGAACATCAAAGATTTGGAAGAGGAAAAGTATTAGAGCTTGAGGGAGAAGATTCAAATAAGAAAGCAACAGTTCTTTTTCAGAATGCCGGCAGAAAACAGTTGCTGCTTAAATTTGCAAAGCTGAAGATCATTAAATGATTTACCATCAAACTCTGACAGTTTAGATAATAGCTGAATCAAAATAGTTTGTTAAATTTGTAGCATTCAGATTAAAGGATAAAATACGATAATCTGTAAAAAAATAATAAAAATATCAGATGGATTATAATTCGAACAGAAAGCAATTGATTTTACCCGAATACGGAAGGAATATACAAAATATGGTTAATTACATCATGACCATTGAAGACCGAGATTTAAGAAATATTGCTGCTCAAAGTCTTATTGATGTAATGGGTAATTTATTCCCATATTTAAGGGATGTTGCTGATTTCAAGCACAAGTTATGGGACCATCTGGCAATAATGGCTGATTTTAAACTTGATATTGACTATCCTTACGATCCTCCAGGCCCAACTCTTCTGTCGGGCAAACCTAACACTGTTCCATACAACAGCGGGGATATAACATACAAGCATTATGGTCGTATTGTAGAAATGATGATAAAGCGGGCAGCTGAATTTGAAGAAGGACCTGAAAAAGAATCAATAGTTCAGATGATAGCTGATCACATGAAGAAATGCTACCTGACATGGAACAAAGAAACTGTTGACGATGAGAAAGTGATGGCTGACTTCAATGAGTTGTCTAAAGGAAAGATAGATGTGCCTGAAGATTTTCAACTTAAAGAAACAAAGGATTTATTGTTTCAAAAAAATACTAAGAAAAAGCAACACAGCAATCAAAAAAGGAATCAGGGCTACAAGAAAGAGCAAAGAAAAAATTGAAATAAATAAATGAATCCTCAGTCTGATGTCTACTTTTATAATTGAAGGGGGAAGATCACTAAAAGGAGATCTCAATCCGCAAGGCGCTAAAAATGAAGCATTACAAGTAATATGTGCAACTCTTTTAACCGAAGAAGAAGTTATAATAAGAAATATACCTGAGATAAGGGATGTTTTAAAACTTATTGATATACTAAAGGAAATTGGAGTTGAGGTAACAAGATTACAAAAAGGGGAATATCGTTTTTGTTCAAAGAATGCAAATCCTGACAATACAAAAACAGAACGTTTTACAAAGCTTGCTTCTAGTTTACGAGGTTCCGTTATGATATTAGGCCCTATGCTTTCAAGGTTTGGGAAAGGGTTTATTCCTCAACCCGGAGGAGACAAGATAGGACGAAGAAGATTAGACACTCACTTTTTAGGATTTCAGACTTTAGGTGCAGAATTCATTTTCAATTCAAAAGAAAAATACTACGAGATATCCGGGGAAAAGCTAAAGGGAGCGTATATGCTTTTAGATGAAGCGTCTGTGACAGGCACAGCCAACATTATAATGGCAGCTACCTTGACACCGGGTATTTCTACAATTTACAATGCAGCATGCGAACCATATATTCAGCAACTTTGTGATATGCTGGTTTCTATGGGTGCAATAATAAGTGGAATTGGTTCAAACCTTTTAATCATTCATGGAGTTCGGTCACTTTC
>CAYXJA010000120.1:0-5227 GCA_964465425.1 uncultured Prolixibacteraceae bacterium
TTGCAGTAAATGCTTTTGGACAACTACCTGAAGAAAGACCTTTATACAAAGGTGGAATAAAAGACAATCCCATTGTTCATCCTTTCAAGGAAAGTTTTGTTGATTCCCTTGTTCATCCTAATTCAATTACCGGCTTAAACAGAGTTTACAGTTATGTGTCTGAGCCTAGTTATATGATTTTTCCTGCAAGAAAAGAAAACAATAAAAATATTGGTCTGGTAATCTTCCCCGGAGGAGGGCTTAAAAATGTTTGGTTAGACAAAGAAGGTACAGATATCGCATCGTGGTTGAGTGAACAGGGAATAAGTTGTATGGTTGTTAAATACAGAACAAACAGGAAGGATAATAAAGGTAAGTGGATAATTAAAACTACCAATTATATTGATGCAGTATTCGAGGACGCTCGCACAAGTATGCTCATAATGAGAGATTATGCTGATAGTTTGAATTTTGATAAAGATAAAATTGGGATGATGGGGTTTTCAGCCGGAGGTTGGATAATTGAAAAAATGATTTTCAAATATTATAACAGGGATAATAATTGGAACCCTGATTTTGCTGCTTTGATTTATCATGGCAATTATATCAGTCTTATTAACAAGGTTAAAGATAAAGATAAACTCCCTCCGTTCTTTATGGCTATTGCTCAGAATGATAATAAATTACCGTTGGATAAAGTTTTACCTTATTTAAAAAAGGTTTCTTCTGATGTTAAAAATTCAGAATTGCATATTTATCCTGACGGAGGCCATGGTTTCGGATTGGCTTATGATGAAAAAAGTGCTGTTTCAGAATGGAAATATGATTTTTTGAAGTGGTGTGATTGGATATATTGAATAGGGTGCTGAAGTTATAAATTTGAAGCATTGATGCATTATTATCCATAATCACAAATCTTTTACCTAAAATTAAAATACTTTTTCTTTGATTAAGCAGAACTTTGGATATGTTGAGGCAGTGATTCAAAAAGAGAATTGTTTTTAACTAAATAACTATAATCAAAGATCTATGAAACGACATTTTTTAACCTTAGTTTTATTTTTGACAATATCAGGCTCGTTATGCTTTGCTCAAACAAGCCAGACAGCTATTCTCGAAGATTTTAAACCTTCTACTAAAAATCAACCGGGTAAGGAATATCCAATGGTTAATTCACAGGGTTATGCCCGTTTCCGTGTTGAAGCTCCTAATGCTCAAAGCATTAATGTTAGCCTTGGTCTTGGCGGAAAAGGAGGCACTAACCTTACTAAAAATGAAGAAGGGGTTTGGGTTGGTACTACTGAAGGACCAATGGATGAAGGTTTCCATTACTACCATCTGACTATCGACGGTGGAGTTTTTAATGACCCGGGAGCTTTGAACTACTACGGCTCAACACGTTGGGAAAGTGGTATTGAAATTCCTGCTCATGATCAGGATTTTTATGCACTAAAAGATGTAGCTCACGGTAATGTTCAGCAAATTCTTTTTCCTTCTAAAAGCACAAACACGTCGCGCAGAGCTTTTGTTTACACTCCTCCGGGGTACGGTAAGGATTTAAAGAAACGTTATCCTGTGCTTTATCTTCAACATGGTTGGGGAGAGGATGAAACTGCATGGAGCAACCAGGGACATGCAAATCTGATCATGGATAATCTGATTGCAGCAGGTAAAATCAAACCTTTTATAATTGTTATGACTTACGGAATGACAAACGAACTGAAGTGGGGTCAAATGAGGAATTTTGATATAACTCCATTCCAGACAGTCCTTATTGATGAACTGATACCTTATATTGATGCTAATTTCAACACAATAGCTGATCAGCCACACCGTGCTATGGCCGGATTGTCAATGGGCGGAATGGAAACAAAAACAATCACTTTAAACAAACCGGAAGTTTTTTCTCATTATGCCTTATTAAGTGGTGGCGTTTACGCTCCTGAAGATATAAAGGATAAATCGAAGGTTAAACTTATATTCTTAAGCTGTGGCAGCAAAGAAAGACCGGATGGAATAAAAAGCTCTGCTGAATCATTGAAAAATGCAGGATTTAATGCAGTACCTTATATCTCTGAAGGTACAGCCCATGAATTCCTGACATGGAGAAGATCCTTGTATCAATTAGCACAATTGCTTTTCAAGGATTAATTTTAATACAAACATTTACAGTTCTTCTATATGCACTGATTTGCAGTAACTACTCAATATGAACAATTAGTTTGTTTTTAAAAGAGGGGTTAATGCAAATCATTGCCTAATTAATCTTTAAAAGATTTTAATAGTTCCGGCCATGAGACATATAAGTTTGTTATTTATATTTTTTCTTTTTTCAATTTGTGTTCTTGCTCAAAAAGTTACATTGAATTCGCCTGATAATCTTATTAGTGTATCTCTCAATAACGTTCAGAATAAGGATGTTGGAGAGTGGTATCTGCAAGTGAATTTTGTTTCAGGCGATACTCCAACTGTGGTTATCCCAAAGATTGAATTAGGGCTTTCCCGAAGCGATCAGGATTTTTCAAGTGACTTAAAATATTTAAAGTCGGGAAAGCAAATTCTGATACAAGAACAGTACTCTGCTGTTCATGGAAAGCGTAAGGAGTGCAGCAATTCGGCAAACGAAGTGATTGTATATTTCGAAAATCAAAGTAAGGCAAAAATGAATCTGATTATCAGGGCATACAATGATGGAGTAACGTTTTGTTATGAATTCCCTGAAAAAGATGGATCTTTTGTAATTAAAGACGAACTGACTGCTTATAATGTTCCTGACAGCACAAAACGTTGGCTCCAAAAATTTAATCCTGCTAACGAAGGCCTTTATAAAATGATGAAAGATGGCAGTGAACAAAAAGACTGGGCTTATCCTGCATTGTTCAATACACCGGACAACAGCTGTTGGTACTTGATTCACGAAGCTGATGTTAACCGTACTTACTGCGGAACAAAACTTACTAATTATACAGAGAAAACTAAGTATAAGCTAACTTTTCCCGATAAATGGAATGGAAGAGAAAAAGGTGAAACGCAGCCATCCATAACACTTCCCTGGAAATCTTCATGGAGGGTTATTATTGTTGGAAGCCTTGCTGATATTGTTGAGTCAACCCTGGTTGACGATGTTTCAACACCATCAGTAGTTGCCAATACCGGTTGGATTCAACCCGGTGTGGCATCGTGGAATTATTGGTCTGACAATCATGGAACCCGCAGCTATAAAACCGTTTGCGCATTTGCTGATTTGGCTGCTGCAATGAACTGGCCATATACTTTGCTTGACTGGGAATGGGATGCAATGGCAGATGGCGGAAACCTGGAAGATGCTTTAAAATATATACATTCTTTAGGTGTAAAACCTTTAATGTGGTACAATTCAGGTGGCGATCATACATGGGTTAATGCAACTCCCAAAGATCGAATGCTCACTCATGAAAATCGGGTAGAAGAATTTACCAAACTTAAAAAATTAGGTGTAGCAGGAGTTAAAGTCGACTTTTTCGAAAGCGAAAAACAAGATATGATAAAATACTACCTCGATATTCTGGAGGATGCCGCCAAATTCGAGATGATGGTATATTTCCACGGGTGCATTGTTCCGAGGGGTTGGGCTCGTACCTATCCTCACCTGATGACCTATGAAGGTGTTCGTGGGGCTGAATGGTACAATAATGGTCCCGAATTAACGACTACAGCTCCTGAGCATAATACTATTTTACCATTTACACGAAATGTTGTTGGAGCAATGGATTATACTCCTGTGACTTTTACCAATTCTCAACATCCTCATATCACTTCATATGGGCATGAGCTTGCACTAAGCGTAATATTCGAATCCGGTATTCAACATTTTGCTGACAGACCTGAAGGATACTACCAGCTACCTGATGCTGCTAAATCTTTTCTCAAAGAAGTTCCAAATTCATGGGATGATATAAAGTTAATAGATGGCTACCCCGGAAAGGACATAATCTTAGCCCGTAAGAAAGGTGATATTTGGTATATCGGCGGGATAAATGCTGAAATAAAGGAAAAGAAAAAGAAACTGACTTTCGGGTTTTTACCGGAAGGAATAAAATATAAACTTACATTAATTGCTGATGGCAAGCATGATAAAGAATTTTTCACACGTTATTTAGTCGTGGATAAGACCTCGGAAGTTGATGTAAAAATGATCAGAAGGGGAGGATTTGCAGCAGATTTAAAGGCCTTGAAATAGCAAAGTTCAATGATGTTTTAAGATGTTAGTTGCTGAATCACTTATTCAATAGAATATTTTAATTAAACTATTTATTATGAAAATCAAAATATCAATAGTGGTAATATTAATTCTTGGTGCATTAACTATAACTGCGTTTATGCCACCTGTTGAGAATCAAAAAAAGCCAATTTACTTAAATACTGCATATTCATTTAAAGAAAGGGCTGCCGACCTAGCTTCAAGGATGACACCTGAAGAAAAGCAAAGTCAGCTGGGCAATACTATGCCTCCTGTTCCACGTTTGGGAATTGGTGGATATAACGTTTGGGGAGAAGCTCTGCATGGTGTTATGGGAAGAAATAACAACAGCGGAATGACAGCTACATCGTTTCCGAATAGTGTTGCAGTTGGTTCTACCTGGGATCCCGAGCTTATTAAAAGAGAAACATCTGTTGTTGCTGACGAAGCAAGAGGTTTTAACCACGATGTTATTTTTACCCTTACATACTGGTCTCCGGTTATTGAACCCGCCCGTGACCCTCGTTGGGGAAGAACAGCTGAAACATTTGGAGAAGATCCGTTTTTGGTTTCTGAAATTGGAAAAGGTTTTATCCAGGGAATGATGGGTGACGATCCTGTTTATTTGAAAACTGTACCATGTGGAAAACATTATCTGGCTAACAATACTGAGTTTAACAGGCATTCCGGAAGCTCTGATATGGACGGCCGGGATATGAGAGAGTTCTACCTTGCAGCATACAGGAAACTTATCAGGGAATATAATCTTCCCTCAATTATGTCATCATATAACGCTGTAAATGGCGTACCGGTTTCCGCCAGCAAGTTTTTGATTGACACAATCGCAAGGAAGACTTATGGATTAGATGGTTATGTTACAGGTGATTGCGGAGCAATCGATGACATGGTCAGGGGACACTTCTACGCTAAAAGTGAGGAAGAAGCAACTATGATGGGAATATCAGCAGGTGTTGATAACGACTGTGGTGGTGTTTATCAAAATTTCACCCTGAAGGCACTTGATAAAGG
>CAYXJA010000121.1:0-5203 GCA_964465425.1 uncultured Prolixibacteraceae bacterium
ATACTCTTATAAAATTTTTCAGCTGCAATACCAAACGATTTGAACCCTTTTTGCTGTTGCCAGAGATCTCTTTCTTCACTTGTCATCTTGAATACTTTTTCCATTTCGGATTTGTATTCATACATATCTCTGAAATAAAGAATCTCAGGATCACATACTTTTTCTTCAATAAATTCATCTTTACATGAAGAAAATCCTAAAATAATCACCGATAAAAAGAAAAAAATTGCGTTTTTAAGTTTCATTTTAATTAAATTTAAAAAGTTAATAATTATGAATTATTTATACCTCATCATCAAATATTTGCTCTGAAAAACATATAAGATGATGAGGTTTTTTATTTACTATTTAATATTATTTAAAATTTCATTTTGTTGCATAGAAATATTTAAATATTTATATTCCTCGTTATCTTCATTTTAAAACATACTTTGTATTTATCTTTTTATTTCATTTTTCCTTTGCAAATATATATCTTTGCAAATAACTAAAAACCCTTTACCCTATAAAACGAAGATCTTTTTTATGATCACTAGAAAAAACTCAGCTAAACGTTAAAAATTCTTTTTAAAAAATAGAAATAAAAAACCCTGACAACAATTTATGCTGCCAGGGTGAATAAAAAATCCTAATAACCTACTATTTAAAATATCATTTGTTGTTCTTTTCCGTCATATGTAATCACTTTATCCGATTTTGAGGAAATCTCAATTCCTTTACCGTTTTCTTCGCTCACTATTACAACTTTTATTGAACGTGTTTTTAACATCCCAGGAAATTCGCCATTTCTGGCTCCAATTTTCAAAGTTTTAGAATTATCGTCCCAACTAAAGTCTATTGTTGAGTAAATGCCTTTTTCGTAGTTATAATTATCATTTTCGTCTTCATATAGAGTAAAGCTGGCATTTGCTCCAGGATATATCCGTAATTCAATCGGATCGGCAGGCTTTTCAGTTGAATATTGTACAAAAGGTCCCATTGGAACAATAGATCCTGCTTTAACTAATAATGGAATTAAATCAATAGGAGCTTCAAAAGTATAGCTCTTACCTCCTTCATATTTTTTACCGGTCCAGAAGTCGTACCATGAAGCACCTTCAGGTAAATAAACTTCCCTGGTCTTTTCTACATTCACTGGTTCTTTTTCCAATGCCCACATAGAAGGAGTTTTCCAAAACAGCATCATCCTTGCTGCTCCGGTTTGATTATTTTCATTTTCAAGTACAAAATCATATTCTTTACCTTCTTCAAGTTCGATGAAATCTGTGTATTGTTCTGTACTAGTGTAAATAACAGGTATTACTTTCCCATTAATATAAATTCTTTTTGAATCGAAGCTTTTCATGTGAAATTGGTATTTACCTGTCTCTTCAGGAACCAGTTTACCTTCCCACCTGATTGAATACATTGAGTCAGTCACATAGTCAGGTCTTCCACCATACCAGTTGATATTGATATCCGGATCTATCTGCTCTTTACTTAAGTTAGTATAATCCTTTCCTTTATAATACTTTGCAAGCAATCCTTGTTTTCCATCGTTAGTTTTAAAACATTTTGAAGGAACAAGTTCACTTTTAGAAGGCGGCCTGTGATACATAAATTCAGTAACAGGGTTTACCATTATTGAAGGTCCAAACATAAACTGGTCATCGATATTATAAGTTTTGGCATCATTACTGAAATCCATTGGTAATCCTCGCATGATTGTATAATCTTCACTGGTAACTTTCCATGCCAGAGAATAGATATAAGGTAAAAGCCTGTATCTCAGGTTGTCAAACTTAATAAGTGTAGGTGCAAAATCACCCATTTCCCATATTTCCCTTGGAGTTTCAGAACCATGAGATCTGAATATCGGGCAGAAGGTTCCAAGTTGAAACATCCTTGTATAAAGCTCCTGGTATGAAGGCTGTTTACCTCCGGTATTGAAAACTCCTTCATAAGCCCCTAAAACGAAAGCCCCTATATCGAAAGTCCAGTAAGGTATTCCTGACATTGAATGATTCGTCCCTGCAGAAATTTGATTACTGTATACCTGCCAGTTTGCCCCAATATCACCACTCCAGGTAGTTGCTGCATAGCGCTGCTGTCCTGCATAAGTTGATCTGGTAAGAATATATGCTCTTTTTTCTGAAGTCATCTTCCTCCAGTTTTCATGAATAGCTCCGGTCATCACTAATGAATAGGGATTTAAGTAGCGGGCAAATGATCCCAGATAATTGCTACCCATCTTTTTTAATTCATATTCTGATGATTCTTTTGTAAGGGCATTTACAACATCAGGTTCAGTAGAGTCCATCCACCATCCGTCAAGTCCTTTTGAAAAAATGCCTTTATTCAAATATTCGCAATATAAATCATTAGCAGCTGGATTATATGTATCCATATATTTGAATCCTGCCCAACCTACTGTAGGATAAAGTAATCCCTTTGAATCCATATCCTTATAGAATTCAGTGTTAGGACCAATTGCCGGCCATATAGAAATTATTGCATGGTAATTCATTGAATGAAGTTCTTCCATCATCTTTTCAGGTTCAGGAAATAAAGTTTTATCAAATACCATACTTCCCCAATTCAGATTGCCATTCCACCAATCCCAATCCTGAATCATATTATCAATAGGAATTTTTAACTTCCTATACTGTCTGGCTTTTGAAAGAAGCTCTTCCTGAGTATCATAGTGCTCTTTGCTCTGCCAGTAGCCATAAGCATATTTCCCGTACATCGGGGCTGTACCAGTAAGAAACCGGTACCCCGATATAACATTGTCCATATTTGAGCCCTTAATAAAATAATAATCAATATTGTCACCCATGTCTGACCATATAGAAGTCTTTTCATTGTTATCCTTAAAAATGGTCATTGAATAATTGTCCCATAAAATTCCATAATTGGCTGTCGAAATTAAAAATGGATTTACAGCTTCTGTATTACTTTGTACTAATTTGACTTCTTTGCCTCTGTAATTGAAATATCCATCCTGGTGTTGCCCCAAACCATATATTCCTTCAGTCGGTGTCAGACTGAAATCCTGCTGCATTGTAAATCCAGAATCACCATGATAAACAACAGGCTTAAGCAATGCCTCTCCTGTTTCTTTTAAAATGTTTTCTCCGGAAGAAGTTAAATATTCTACATTCCCTGTAACCTTGTTTATTTTAACCGACAGCTTATCTGAATTTAATATCACTGAAGACTCACTATCCTGAGATTGTATATCTATTTCCTGACAATCATTTTGAATTACTGAAAGACTTTTCTTATCAGAAGTTCCTTCTTTAGTCCATTTAACAACCCTGACAATATTGTCTTTATAAAACTGAACTTTTACATATACCTTACCAGTATAAACTTCAGCTCCGTTTTTAATAATGCTTACTTTGCCTTTTTTCTGGTCGCAGCTAAAACAAAAAAGAATTAGTACTGAAACAATTAAAAGAATTTTAGTGGATCTCATATATTAGTATTTTGAAATTATTCCTTTACCTCTGGTACAATCATCATTTTTAATTATCACATCTTATTTTTCAATAACCCTTAGCTTTTACTTTATTTCAAATTCTTTCTTTAATCTTATGTCTCTTGAAGAAGAACCAATCATAACTTTATAATTACCTTTTTCAACCTGCCAGTCTGATATTTTTTCATTATACCAGGCTAAGTCTTTTACAGGAATGCTTATTCTCACTTTAGATTTTTGTCCGGGCTTTAAATTTACTTTTTCAAAACCCTTCAACTCCAACGGAGGTCTTAAAGCTTCAATTCCGGGAGAAGAAATATAAACCTGAGCAACTTCAGCCCCAGCCCTCTTGCCTGTATTTTCAACAGAGAATGTCAATGTTACATTTTCATTTGATTTAGAAACTTTCATATCTGAATACAAAAAGCTTGTATAAGATAATCCATGTCCGAATGGGTACAGTGGATTTATATTTTTATAATCGAACCAGCGATAACCAACTAAAATATCTTCTTCATATTCAAGAGGTTTTTCTTTCCCGTGATATCTGTTCAATGCATGTGCAGGCGATTGTTCCAGAGATTCAGGTAAAGTAAATGGCATCTTGCCTGAAGGATTTATTTTACCCATAATTACGTCAGCAATTACGTTCCCGCCTTCCATTCCATTATACCAACCCCAAATAATTGAAGAAACCTTGTCTTTAACTTTTCTTAAATCAACAGGTGAACCGGCTGTAATAACAAGAACAGTGTTAGGATTTGCTTCCGATACTGCATTAATAAGTTCAACCTGTTTATATGGCAAAGAAATATCTTTCTTGTCATAACCTTCAGTGTCATAATCATGATTTATTCCGGCAAAGATTATTACAACATCTGTTCTTTGAGCCAGTCTGACAGCTTCTCTGATTAAAGAATCACTATCGTATTTTGGATTAAGCTCTGTTGATCCTCTTCCAAAGTTATGATCAGATGTCTTTTCATAACCCAGTGAATAATGTATCTTGACTTTATCTCCTGCTCTGCTTTTCAATCCTGCTAACGGGGTTATTTCATATTTTGCTTTTATACCTGAACTAAAGCCTCCTTCTGCATGCTTTCTGTCAGCATTATCTCCTAGCACAGTTATTGAACTTACCCGTCCGGTTTCAAGTGGCAAAAGATTTCTTCTGTTCTGCAATAAAACAACTGATTCACTTGCTACGTCATAAGCTACTTTACTATGAGCAGGGGTAACAAATTCACCTGTGGCTCTTTTCAATGAATCGTCCATCATTTTAAGATTAAACACGACTCTAAGAATGTTGCTGACCTTTTCATCCACCACAGACATTGATACCATACCCTTTTCAACAGCAGCTACAAGCGAATCACCAAAATAAAATTGATTGAATGGTCTTCTTGATCCCATTTCAAGATCTAATCCGGCATTGGCTCCTTTAACTGTTGAATGTAATGCTCCCCAGTCTGTCATTACTAAACCCTTAAAACCGTATTTATATCTAAGTATATCCCTCAATAAAAAACTGCTTTCGCAACACCAGTCACCGCGGAATTTATTATATGCGCCCATAAGTGTTAAAGCACCGCCTTCCTGAATTGTTGATTTATAGCCCGGCAGATAAATCTCATGCAAAGCTCTGTCCGACATTTGAATATCAACTATTCCCCTGTCTTTTTCCTGATTATTTGCCACATAATGCTTTACACATGCAGCAACATCCATTGATTGTATTCC
>CAYXJA010000122.1:0-2806 GCA_964465425.1 uncultured Prolixibacteraceae bacterium
AATTATTCTTCGTTATTGTAATTGAACTTTTGAAGTATATGCCCCATTCTGTCACGTTTGGTTTTCATATAAAATTCATTGTGTTCATTTGGCTCTACCTCAATTGGAATGTTTTCAATGACTTTTAGCCCATATCCTTCCAGTCCTACTCTTTTAACAGGATTATTGGTCAGTAGCCTCATTTTCTTTACTCCAAGGTTTCGGAGTATTTGTGCACCTACGCCATAATCTCTTTCATCAGGAGCAAAGCCAAGATGCTCATTTGCTTCGACTGTATCGAACCCTTCTTCCTGCAATTTGTATGCTTTGATTTTATTCAGGAGCCCGATTCCTCTTCCTTCCTGATCCAGATATACTATGACACCTTTACCTTCAGCTTCTATCAACTCCATTGATTTGTGTAGCTGGTCACCGCATTCACATCTCCATGATCCAAAGATATCTCCGGTTATACAAGATGAGTGCATTCTGACTAAAATAGCTTCATCACTGTTCCACTCACCTTTAACTAAGGCTACATGTTCTTTTCCATTTGATTTTTGTAAAAAAGGAATTATTCTAAAATCGCCATATTTTGTTGGCAATTTAGCTTCAACACCTCTTTTTATAAGGCTTTCTTCTTCGATTCTGAATGCAATAAGATCAGCAATCGAAACAATTTTCATATTGAATTTTTCAGCGATAGTAATAAGCTGAGGCAGTCTTGCCATTGTACCGTCATCATTCATTATCTCAACCAGTATACCAGCGGGTTCAAGCCCTGCCAACCTGGCAAGGTCAACTGTTGCTTCAGTATGCCCTGATCTTCGTAATACGCCTTTATTTTTGGCCATAAGCGGGAAGATATGTCCCGGTCTGGCAAGGTCTTCAGGTTTAGTTGAAGGATCAGCAAGCATTTTGATAGTTACGCTTCTGTCATAGGCTGATATACCAGTTGATGTACCATGTCCAAGTGCATCGACAGAAACGGTAAAGGCGGTTTCGTGGAGAGAAGTATTTTTACCTACCATCATTGTAAGTTCAAGCTCTTCACATCTCTTTTCTGTAATTGGTGCACATATTAGTCCCCTGCCTTCCTTCGACATGAAATTAACCATTTCAGGTGTAGCCTTTTCAGCTGCTGCAACAAAGTCTCCTTCATTCTCACGATCTTCATCATCTACAACAATGATGATCTTGCCATTCTTAATATCTTCAACAGCTTCCTGAATTGTATTTAATTTGAAATCAGCCATCTTTTAAAATTTTGTGTAAAACTAACAAAAAGTAATTAATTCGTTAAAGTCTCTTTGCTCTTTCCCATGCCGACTTTTGATTACCGGAAAAATATCTGAATTGTCCTTTGATAGTTGCTAAGTTAATGGCTATAAAGTAATAAGGTATAAACAATGGAGTAAGATGTATATTGATTTTTTCAAATATCCAGCCTAAAACTGCAGCAATATAGATTATTGACTGTAGAATAAAAATAACAGTAAATAAAGATTGGGGATCACTTTCAAATATGATTATCAGCAAATTTAAAGGTAAAAGACTAAATAAAAGCCATGGGGTATAGGTCCATCTTGATATTTTATGTGAAAAAAACTGAAATGATAGTTTAGGATATCGGAGGGGGTTAAGAAATTTCTTTAATCTTATTGCAGTTTGAATACCCCCTGCCGCAATTCTTATTTTTCTTTTTAATTCTTCTGCTACATTCAATGAGGCTGTTTCTGAAGCTATTGCATCAGGAACATATTTAATCCTGAAGCCTTTGTCAAGTATATTGAATGATATTATGAAATCATCGAGGACAGTATCTTTTGCAACAGGCTCAAATAATTCTGTCCTTATTGCAAAAAGCTCACCTACTGCGCCAATTGGCATATTAAATTCTGAGTCCTTTGTCTTAAGCCATGATTCATATTTCCAGTAAAGACCTTCTCCTGTCTCTGAAGCACTGGAATTATTAGTACTGATAACTTTCTTTCTCCCTGCAATGCAACCTATCTGAGGATCAAAGAATTCATTTGCAATTAGTTTGATTGATTCTATATTAAGCTTGGTATTTGCATCAGTAAATATGACAATGGGTGATGAAATAAAAGTCATCCCCCTGTTCATCGCATTTATCTTTCCTTTTCTTTCTGATTCATGATAAACACTTATATCGGGAATGGTTCTTAAAAATTCGTAACTACCATCATCTGAACCATCGGTTACAAATACTATTTTTAATTTATCCTTTGGATAATCAAGTGTTAAGCAATTGCTGATTTTCTCTTCAAGTATAGGTTTTTCATTGTATGCTGTTACAAAAAGGCAGACTTCAGGCCATTCTTTTTCTTCTTCAGGCAGGGCAGGACTTTCTTCTTTCTTTTTAAAAAGTGTAAGGAAAAATAAGATTATTGCATATCCTGCATAAGTGTAAAATACAGCGAATACAAATACCCAAAAAATTAATTTCATTCAATGTTGTTTTTGTAAAATTCAATCAACTGAGTTGTCAGTTTTTCGTTAGAAAAATTCTCTTTTACAAATGTATAGCAATTATTGGATATTTCAGATTGAAGCTTTGTGTCTTTGATTAATCTTGTTGTGTAATCAATAAACTCCTTAGGGTTATCGGCAATAAAAATGTCCCTCTCATTGATAGCATCAATGCCTTCGCATCCAATTGAGGTTGTGACGATTGGCTTTTTTAAACTCATGCCTTCAATAATCTTTACTCTCATGCCTCCCCCCGACAACAGCGGTGCAATCATTACTCCATGTTTCCTGATATATATATGTGCATTTTGTACTTCTCCAATATATTCAACCT
>CAYXJA010000122.1:2906-5046 GCA_964465425.1 uncultured Prolixibacteraceae bacterium
CGGTAGGCAATCTTACTATTACACGATTTTCTTATAGTTTCAATATACGGGCACAGATATAGACCTTCTAATTGTATAATGTCATATTTATTAGCTTGCAAAAGTGACTCAAGACTATGTTTATAATTTTCATCTATAAATCTTTCTGCATTATATGGAATCTTTGAAAACAACATATTTTTCACTAAGCCCTGAGCTGTAATTTTAGCGGGTACTTCTATAAGATGAAAAATTACCTTTGATCTTAAATCTTTTGGAATATCATAAGGAGTGATATGGTGTTTCCTTGTATTCATGGAAAGTACAGTCACACTGTGACCGGCATCAGATAACGTTTTTATCATTGCCATCGAAGCGATTGACCCTCCGTCCTTAGTAGGGTAAGGAACCTTATTCGTTAGGAAAAGTATTTTCATCGCTTATGACATCATTTTTATCTGATTCAAAAAGACTAAATAGCTTAATTTTTTTAAACACTTTTGAATAAGTGTCTGAATTCATTATTATTGAATCTGTTATGGCCTGCCTTGTCAGAAAAATACCAACGATAAAAAACAGTATTGTTGAAAACCAAACTGCAGAGCTTACCATCCATACACCTTCTCTTGCTACTTTTTCACCAATCATTGAAACCAGATAGTAAGAGATGAATAACAATATTGAAACAACTACCGGCATCCCGAATCCGCCTTTTCTGATTATCGCGCCTAATGGTGCTCCAATGAAAAAGAAAACCAGACATGCAAATGATAACGTGTACTTTCTATGCCATTCAAGTAAATGTTGGTTGATATACTTTAACCGGTTGTATAAGTCAGATTCATATTGCAGTATGCTTTTTTGATTTGATTGGGCATTTCTTTGTGCATGTTGTAATATCGTAGTTCTTTGCTCTCTTGATAAACTTGCATAAAGGGAATCGAAATCGAATAATTTTTTGGGAGGTTCTTTTATTGCTTTCTTTATAGAATCAGGCTTAAAATTATCAGATATGATATCATTAAGAGATTTGTTATAATTAACTCCCACTGCAACCAACTTTTCTCTTTCAGTATAAATCCTTTGCAACGAGTCAACAGCAACATCAAGCTGTCGGTTTTTCAGCATTTTATAACCATCTTTAAAATAGCTCTCATCAAATCTTTTCAAATCGTAATTATGGACGTTTATTACAACTTCCTGTTGCCTGAATTTTTCCCTTCTGAAAGGATATTTTTGTTTTGTATCTTTTTCTCCGGGTTTCTCATCAGTATAATTTTCTCCTTTAAACAAAGTGAGGATCATATACTTTTTGTCATCTGACATATTCAGGTAGCCTGAATCTGCTATCGTAACACTTACATTCCCTTTCCCCAGAGTATGATCGTAAATCATAATTCCATAGAGTGCATCTGTTTTTTGATCTCTTCGGCTTACTTTTATACTATAACCATCTATTTCATTTGAAAATATCCCTTCTTTGATTATCATTTCAGGTCTTTGCTCTTTCACACTCCATAATAAGGCAGCAAACTTTGCATTGGTGACAGGAATTATTTCATTGGCTAAAATATAAGCTCCCATTGTCATAATAATGTTCAGGATAATCAAGGGTTTCATTATTTTTAACAATGATATTCCGCTGGTTTTAATGGCAAGTAATTCAAACCGTTCTCCCAGATTTCCAAACGACATTATTGATGCTAAAAGAATTGAAAGGGGAAGGGCCATAGGCACTAAACTTAGCGCTGCATATGACATCAATTCCAATATGATTTCTGTTTCCAGACCTTTACCTACAAGATCATCAAGGTACCTCCATAAAAACTGCATCAACAAAATGAAGACACATATAAAAAATGTGAGTATAAATGGCCCTATGAAAGTTTTGATTATATATAAATAAAGTCGTTTCATGTTGTAAAAATACAATAGTATTCGGGAAAAAGACAATTCAAATATACCTTTCAATCTCTTTGGCAAGAATCTCTACTCCCTTACTTGCTTTTTCTTTTATTATCTGCACTCCGGGATAAGATCCGGAAGGATTTGGATCAATAAGGAAAACAGGAACTCCTTTTTTAACCCAATTGATAAGCCCCGCTGCCGGATATACCTGAAGTGAAGTGCCAATTATTGCCATTATATCAGCATTCTGAAC
>CAYXJA010000123.1:0-5030 GCA_964465425.1 uncultured Prolixibacteraceae bacterium
TCTTGCCAAATGATAAGATGAAGTCCTGTCGTCATCCTTACTTTTACATTAAAATCTAATTTAAAAAGCTATGGAAGAAGCTATTTTCATCAATAAATCAATCTGCAAAAAGTGTATGTTATGTACTGAAGTTTGTCCAAATAAGATACTTACAAAAAACGAAAGCGAAGAAATAACATACAAACCTGAGCGAAAAGAACTATGTTTTAAGTGCGGACAATGCATGGCAATTTGTGAAACTAAATCAATTTTCATCAATGGATATTCATACGAAAAAGATTTCTTTGAGTTGCCTGATTATGAACAGGGTTTCCTTGAAAGGCCATTTTTTGATTTGATTTATACCCGTAGGGCTGTACGAAATTTTAAAGACAAACCGGTTCCTAAAGAATTGCTTGTGAAAATTGTTGAAGCAATTTCATTTGCACCTCCCGGATTTCCTCCCATAAAGATAAAGATCCTTGTTGTAAGTAATCCTGAAACAATCAGGCAATCACTACCCCACATGATAGAATTATACGAGAAACTGCTTCAAATGATGGGAAAACCAATATACAGGTATTTTATCCGAAAGGAAATTGGAAGCAAGAAATTCAAGACTATGAATGAACACCTGATGCCATTATTAAAGGTTAGAATGTCAGCAGTAAAAGCAGGCAATGAAGATCCATTTACGCGTAATGCCCCCGCCATGATATTGTTTCTTGCAGATAAAAACGGTGAAGACATTAGTCAGGACATCTCTATAGCTGCAACATACGGCATGCTGGCTTCCCACTCCCTTGGACTTGGAGGTTCAATAATGGATATTATTCCCCCCGCTATTAACAAAAGTCCTGAACTCAGAAAGATGTATAATATCCCGGATGAGCAAGATGTAATAACTTCAATGATAATTGGATACCCAAAATATAAATACAGGAGAGGAATAAAAAGAAAACTAAAAGAAGTCAGGTGGGTGTAAATATCTCATCTGAAGAGCGAAGCGATAACGTGCGTAGCACCAACAGACGAAGTCCCATTTACGCCTTATTATTCCTGTCGTATATCAAATCACCGGGTGTTTGCTTGAATATCTTGTTGATTATAACACTGAAAGCATAGTAATTGACTACAGTGAGTACTACAACTGATATTAAAGTATAACTGTTGAAAAGATCAAAATAAAGGTTCTTCTCAACGGCAAACGGTGACAAGGCGCTTATTATATAATAAACCACTCCAAGATATCCAAAAATAGCAGCAAAACAAATTGCAACAAGCAGTGGCATAAGTACAAACACATACATCATTCCAATGTAAATACGCTTGATATCTATACCAAAAGCTTTAAATGTACCAATGTTCTTTTTGATATTATTAAGGTGAGTGCTTAATATATTTGAAAGGAAAATATTTATCATTAATACACTAAACCCAATCAGTATGATCGACATTATTCCTGTAAGCTTACTTACGAAATTGTAGTTCTTCATCTGCTCTATCTTTGCCATCTCCAGCTTTATTTCTGAATCTTCAGCAAACTTCTCGGCAAATTCATCGACTTTACTTAAGTCGTTGAAATTTACAGCTATATAATCCCATCTTCTTGAACTTCTTTGTTCCTGATTCTGGAAATATGCCTGTACAAACTCATTTTCTTTTATCTTTTCCTTTTCAATAAACGCTTTAACCTCATCAGATTCACGGAATTGAGTGTACAATTCATCAATCTGCTCCATTAAAATATCTTCGGAATAATTAAATGAAACCTGCACATAATGCAAAGGTTTATGAGAAAACTGATGCTGATAAACATCAATTGAATTTACTTCAAGCATACCCCCTTCTTCCCAATATCTTGTAAAGAAGGTTTCACAAACAGTCCTGAATTCTTCTGCCTGAACTGAATCACAAACAACATAAGCATAAAGCTTCTTATTATCTTTAAAAAGGAACTGATCGCCCAGAGTGCTTGAGTTATTGTAGAAGTGCTGAGTAGTCATAAAGTCGACTCTCTCGCCCGGAAGCTTATCAACAATAGCCCTGATGGGTATTGGAACAAGCCTTCCTTCTCTCATCTTTCTGTATATGAAAGCCGGATCTTCTGAACATTCTATCTTTGATGCAAGATTTCTTGTTATGATGATTGAAATATCATTTTCATTTACAAATGGCTGTCCAACAGCATTATTGATATTTTCATCAACAATAGTTGCAACCAGAGGATCATCGAAAGGTATTGAACGTCCTTCGACACCACGGTTCGGACTTTCAGGCATATCTCCTTTAAAATAGGCTGTCCATTTGTTATAGCCAACAATTGAATCATACCTGTATTTAGTCTGAAGAGAATCTGAATTATACTGATCAATAACACGAATTGCATTTCTGTTGGCTGCCGGAATAGCTGCACTAATAGAACGAACGAAAGGATCTTCCATCTTATCCTTAAGATATTCAAGACTTCCGCTTGAGAAACCTATAGCCAGGAAGGTAAAAAACAAAATCACAACAATCAGCCAGAAGTTTTTATTTTTCTTGCCAAGCAGTTCCTTTGTTTCATTTCTATAAAACAGATGCTTGAAGTCGTGAGGTATTGTACTGAAAGGAATACCTGCTATTTTTAACTTATATTTTGCAATTATCTTAAACTTGACATTCACCCAGTCCCATGCAATACAAAGCTTATAAAACAAGGATGGAATTACATCTTTGAAAGAAAATCTCAATGAATTCATTAAATCACTTTCATCAGATACATCTCCATTGGTTTTCTTTTTAGTTATCGATTTAAACTTCTTTGAAAAGAACTCTAAAATCTTTTCAAACAGGTTGCTGAACAAGGGAGGAACAGATAATATCAACCATGGTATAAACCCAAGTATAGCCCCCAACGCTGAGGATTCACCCTTAAACTCCTGTTGTTCAATTCCACTGGTTGCATCTTTTCTTTTATCTCTGTGTCCTTCAACTGCAGTCTTAAACTTTAAATCCTGAATAGTTCTGATTACATCATTAATTTTAATATCGGCTTTCTTAACTTCACCGTGAGAAAATTGTCTGATATATTCTTTTACTGCCGGAGTAAGAAGTTCTTTTTCTTCAAGCTTTTTAGAAAGATGTTCCTGATAAGCATTCTTTTCTGTTACAGGATAATCAAGCTCATTTTCCATAAGAATCTGCTGACCTGACATATCTTCTTTTATTGCTTCAAAGAATGTCTCGTCTACATTATTCTCTGAAAGATGCATCAGTATTCTTGCATAACTTTCAGTATCTGAATTCAGAAGAAGTTCAATTTCCTTTTGTATCTTCAGTTGTTGCCTTCTTGATTCATACCATTTCAGTTGCTCCCTGTCATAAATAAAGTGAGGGTCAATAGTTGAAATTCCATTTTCCTTTTTCGACAATACAATGATTCTGTCTGCAAAGTCAAGCGTTAAAGGTATGTTGTGTGATACAATGATAGCACTTACATTTTCTCTTTGATGTGCAATAAAATCGCGGATAAAGTGCATTAGCTTAACAGAATTGAAATGGTCAAGGTTACCTGTTGGCTCATCTCCAAACAATACTGTAAACTCAGGATTAATAGCTCTTGCAAAAGCTAATCGTTGTCTTTCCCCACCTGAAAATTCAAATGGCTTTTTTGTATATGAAAGGCTTGTAACGCTTAAGTTTCTTACGAGTGATTCAATAGCATTGAAATAAGCTTCAGATTCGGGCTTGTTTTGAATAAGTTCAGTCAAACCCACGTTCTCCAATGCCGAAAAGTTTGGCATAAGGTTGGTGCTCTGAAATATAAAGCTGTAATACAACAACCTGATGTTATAACGGTCAGCCTCCTGATCATCTCCCCAGATGTCAGCCAGATCATACTCAAGTTCATCAGTCGGGAAGAATCTGATACTTGACGACTCTTTATCTACAGTCTTTGTCATTAATCCCAAAGTCTCAAGCAAAGTACTTTTGCCCGCTCCGGAAGGACCTAATAAAACCGTAATCTTTCGCTTTGGAATAATAAGATCCTTTGCTTCCAATACCGGTTGACCGGGTACGTATGCACAAGACAACTTTTCAATATAAAAAAGTATATTCTTACGATCTATATTATTTGTTATCGTTTGATCTGACATCAGCAGTGTCTATTTTATATAATCTTTAAAAAGGACTTCTATCAGTTCGGTTTCACCGAATTCTTTTGAACTGTGTGGAAAGATTCTTGAATCAACCCAATAGTGTTTCATGCCTGATCCTGTTCCCATTGGTATTCTGAATGAAGCCTTGAAATTGTTGTATTCCCTGTTATATCCTTTAAAATAATCGGCAAACTTTTGTTTGAAAGAAGGATCCTCTTCTACCTTTCCACCAGTAAGCTGGAAAAGATATTCATTAAAGATTGTCCATCTGTGATCGTCATAAAAATCACCCGTCAGAAGGTTTTGCCCTTCAAAAATACTTTGAATATGACCTTTTGTAACACACCAGTCGATAAGATATTCATATAGCATCTTATCAGAAAAGCGATCGGGTGATGTTACATCAAGCAATTTTATCTTTTTATATTTTTCCTTACCTCCCCACCCTGTCAGGATAGCTGATAGAGTATAAAGGCTTAAGGTATCAACTGATTCATTTACCTCCGGGAAGTAACCCAGAATATCAACCAAAATTTCCTGCCATCCGTAAACAATATATGAACGTGATTCATTGGAAGGAATATTCATTTCATCAGTTGGAATAAGTCGTTCAAGCGATTTTTTAATAGAAAGAAGATCATCATGCGACATTAAAAGAACATCCTGATACATAGGGTTCTTTAATCCTGATTCATATCTTTGTGTATAGCCTGTTCCGTATAGCTGTCCGTTCTTTTGGAAAACAATGTTCAGTTTTTCACCGGAAATATTTTGACTTTCAAGTTTATCAATGAAATTCTTGATTTGTGATGCATTGGAGTTGGTAATCTTACCGTTAAGATACATAGAAACACTTTCCAATTGTTCATCTACCTTCTGGTCGATAATTGACAATTCATTTTCAAGCTC
>CAYXJA010000124.1:0-4812 GCA_964465425.1 uncultured Prolixibacteraceae bacterium
GCAATAAAATTATCATTGGTTCTGAAGATATCGTATTTATCGATTGGCCTTTCATTTTTCCTCCATTTAAAACCTTCAAGCCTGGTTTCAGGGTCAATACCTTCCTTGATTGGGCTCATAATGCCAACCGGAGTATTTAAAAAGCTGATTCTGTTTATTTTATTATCATTCAAATATAAAATGATATTGCTGCTTTCAGCTTTATTTACGCCGACAAAGTCTTTTTCATCTTCAGGATAATATATTGACTGGCCATTTCCGCTAACGTTAATCTGATACAGTTTATTTGATTCACTTATCAGTCCAACCATGTTTTTCCCTTTGATTTGATTGTATTTAAGCGAGTCCATCTCCTGAATGATAAATGAGTTTTCCTTCAGAAAAACTTTATTTGGAGGCACAGCATAATTTTTCATTTCTATAAATTCAGCGGATAGCTGACTGTTTTCAGCCCATATAACAGGCTCAATAAATAGCTGTATTGTAGAATCTTTTGTGAAATATACCAATGAATCGCTACGCCCCTGAGTGTCACTTTTATAAAATCTTACATTATTGTAGCATATTACAAGTTTTTGATCTACTTCAGATGTATCAGGTTTAGTGAATAAAGTATCAGCATGAAGAAAAAGTGAATCACTGTTGTAATATTGAATAAACAAAGCTGAATCGGTCATTAGGGCATTTTGAGTAAAGTCATTGTATTTTGCATTGTCACCTGCAATTATGATTTTATTTTTAAAATCATTGATAATTACGTTTCCTTTGGCGATTCCTTTGCCTGAATTGTCTTCGTAATAAATATAATCGCCTTGAAGCTGACTGTCACCTTTTCTTATAGTTGAATTTTTAAGGAGCTCTGAGATATTATTCTTTGTATCAAACCATCCATTTTCAGAATACAAATAGGAACTGTCACCAATTATATGAGTTGGACCAAGAATAGTTGCAATTTCAGTAGCTGTATTATACTTCATTGTATCAGAAGTCATTATATAGTCTTTGTTGACAAGTTTAACACTATCCTTGAAAAATAGTTCATTTCTCTGAGAGTAGTATCTTCCAATTTTACTTGTAAGAACATTTGCGCTGTCAACGATCATACCACCTGATTCATAATATCCTACTTCCGTTTTAGTGTCGAAGTCAAGTGTGTCAGTAGTGAGTGTAAGTTTTGGATCTTTAAGTTTAACATTTCCAATTGCTTTGGCTATACCATCATTCCCTCTGTAATTGATAAAGTCGGAATACATATTTAAGGTGTCGTTGCTTATTATATGTACTTTGCCAAATGCATCAACAGAATTGGATGCTGCATAGAACCATGCGCTGTCACAGTACATGACCATATTCTGGTGTGACAGCTTGACGTTATTTAAGAGTCTTTGGACGTTCTGGGCAACTGATTGTTTATATATTAGATATTCAGCTTCTTCAATTACAATTTCTTTTTTGGTTTTTGTTTGAGCAACGGAATAAAAATTACTCAATAGTAAAGCAATTAATAAAGAAAGCCTGACCAATGCAGGCAGGCTCTTCAATATCACTTTATTTTTGAGTAATGATTGCATCTTTATTTTAGTAATTGAGCAATAATATCATCGACAGAAATATTTTCAGCTTCAGCTTTATAATTTTTAATAATCCTGTGTCTTAATATCGATACTGCAACTGCTTTTATATCGTCGATGTCAGGTGAATATCTTCCATTCAAGGCAGCATGTGTTTTAGCTCCAAGAACAAGATATTGTGAAGCTCGAGGACCAGCACCCCATTTCAGGTAACTATTTGTAATAGCAGGAGCAAGAGGTGTATTTGGGCGTGTCTTCGAAGCTAAAGTCACTGCGTACTTTAACACATTATCATTGATTGGCACCTTCCTAATGATATTTTGAAATTCGAGTATCTCGTTTTTTTGAATAATACTTTTAAGTTCCACTTCAAATGCTGATGTAGTATTTTTGACAATTGTCAGTTCATCATCATATTGAGGATAATCAAGCCAGAGTGAAAACATAAACCTATCAAGCTGAGCTTCGGGTAGGGGATATGTGCCTTCCTGTTCAATTGGGTTTTGTGTGGCAAGAACAAAGAATGGCTTATCTAATTTAAAATGTCTTCCTGCAGATGTTACAGATTTCTCCTGCATTGCTTCAAGAAGAGCTGATTGAGTTTTGGGTGGTGTTCTGTTGATTTCATCAGCAAGGATTATATTGGCAAATATAGGTCCTTTGATAAACTTGAATTCTTTATTGTGATCCAATATTTCAGTACCAATAATGTCTGAAGGCATTAAATCGGGAGTGAATTGAATTCTTTTATAATCTAAACCTAAAACCTGTGCTATTGTATTAACAAGCAGTGTTTTTGCCAATCCCGGAACTCCTATGAGCAGACAATGTCCCTGACTGAAAATTGATATCAATACTTGTTTAATTATTTCATCCTGACCGTATATTGCTTTTTTTATTTCTGAAAGCAATTCATCGTTTTTCCTGTGAAGGGCATCAATAGCCTCTTTATCATTATTAAAATTCATTTTATATTTTTTTTCAGTTGAAATATTTGCTTTGAAAAAACTTAAAGATAATGAACCGAAATTAATCTATTTTATCCAATTTTTGAATTTAAAATCACAATTAAGATACGTATCATCTATCCTAATGTAGGTCTTGGATTGTCTTTGTCCTATCCATTCCTCGATAGCACTATTCCTTTTCTTTTCAAGGAATAATTCACTTATCAGCTGATAATCTTCATTAAGATTTGCTTTATGTGATTCTACTTTATTTAAAAGTTTAACTATTTGAATTACCTCTCTTCCATTTTGATCAATTGAAACAAAGGGTTTTGATATTTCATTTATTTCCAGCGATGTAAGTATCTTTGATATTTCCGGTTGTAACATTCCTATCTCAAATTTTGAAGATAAGTCGTTTGGATTAATAACCATACCACCATTATTCCTTGAGTTTTTATCCATAGAATAGCGGTAGGCTGCTTCTTCAAATTTTAAAGTTCCTTTTCTGATTTCGGTTGCAAGACTATCTAGTACGTTAAAACTTTTTTCTTTAACCTCAGCACTAACCTTTGGTTTTAGTAATATATGACGACATTTAATCCTTTCCCCAAGGCGGTCTTCCATTTTTATTATATGATAGCCTGCTTCACTCTTAACGACATTTGATATCTGACCCGGTCTTAAAGCAAAAGCTGCAGCTGAAAATGCAGGGTCCATAGCCGCTTTGCCAAAGTATCCTAAATCTCCACCGTTTTTTGCACTTGGACATTCTGAATACAGTACAGCAAACATTGAAAAATTCTCACCTTCTTCTGCTCTTCGTTTTAATTCTCTCAGCTGATCCTTAATCTTGTTTTCTTCTGTTTCTGAAATCCAAGGGATAATTGTTATCTGAGAATATTCATATTGAGTATTAATTAAAGGCTTTTCTTCCTCGGGTAGACTTTTATAAAAATATCTTACTTCAGATGGTGTGACTTTAATCTTGTCAATAATCTTGTTATTCATTTGACTACTTAATATTTCATTATGAATAACATCCTTCAATTCAGATTTAAGCTTTACAATTGGCTTTTTGAAGTAATTTTCAACTTCTTTTTCTGAACCAAGATGCTGGACAAAATATTGAATTCTGGCATCCATCTGCTGATTTACCTGATTATCTGTTACAATAATCAATGTGTCCATCTCTGCTTCAGCAACCATTAGCTTCTCAATAAGTAGCCTTTCAAGTATTTCACACTTCATATCACCTTCACTTGTAATACCCTGAGCTTGATTTTGAAGGTAGATTGCTTCAATTTCTGATTTCAGAATTACATTACTTCCTATCACAGCAACTATATGATCAATTATTTTATCCTGTGCGTTAACATTATATGAGATTACTGAAAGCAGTGCTACAATTACCGATAAAAATTTATACTTACACATATTATAGTTTGGTTTTCAATTATATACCCTGAATTTTTTATATTTTAATGCATCTTTATACAGACTGTCTTTTAACTCTCTCAAGAAAACGGCTTTTCTGTTGTTTGTAATTGTACCTTTTATTTTTGAAGATACAAAATCAAACGGTGCTTTTTCTCCTGATAAATAAAAGCTGTTGATTGCAATTACATGCAATTCATTATGCACTTTTTTTGTTATTATTCTTTGATTCTTTACAAAATCATCTATCGTTTGAACAGAATGATTCAATGAATTAAGCAAGTTCTCAAGATAAATCCAATTATTGTCAAAATCATCATATTTTTTAGCAAATCTGAAGATATAATCTTCATACCTTTCTATATCAGCAGATCTGTTACTATTTAGAATTTCAAGGATGTTTTCCGGTATAGATAACCCTGCCGGGAAAATGATATACTTAACTTTCACAATCGGAGAAGTTAATTTGAATTCATTTGAATTTTCCCTGTAATATTTTTCAGCTTCAGAATCGGAAACCTCCTTGCTGACAATATTGTGCATTATTTTATCCTTGTATTTTTGAATAACAAGCTCCTGACGATAACTTTCAACTTCTCTTTCAAGATTTTGCTCTTTTTGAGTAAGTTTAGATTCCGCTTCAGAAACGAGCAGCTGTTGTTTTATCCAATAGTCAATGTAATCTTTTGCTACTTCTTCTGAATCTTTTTTTTCACTTGGAATAGGCCTCGCGTCTCTTAATTCAGAAAGAGTCAGGGTTTTCTTCATTACCTGCGCTATTACAGGATCTGTTTCTTTGCCAGCTTCTTTTTTGCATCCGTTCACAGATATGAAGAACAAAAAAATTATAAAGACAT
>CAYXJA010000125.1:0-4735 GCA_964465425.1 uncultured Prolixibacteraceae bacterium
GAAACAGGCTCTTTGGTGGTACTCTGGTGGCTAGTTGGTATTAATAAGGTTGGTTCATAAAAAACATTTGTTGAAATGAAAACCGGCATTTTCAAACCCCTATAAACAAAAAAAGACTGTCAAATCTGACAGTCTTTCAATATTTCGGTAAAAATTAATTACTCAGAAACAACGGTAAATTCAAAGTCGATTACAACTTCGCGGTGGAGTTTAATTTTAGCTGAATGATTTCCAACTTCTTTAACTCCGTCTTTAGGAATTGTAATGTGTTTGCGGTCGATTTCAATACCTTGAGCTGCAATAGCTTCAGCAAGCTGAATATTGTTTACAGAACCGAAAATCTTACCTGTTGTGCTTGTTTTTGCGCCAATAGTAACTTTAATATCTTTAAGTCTATCAGCCAATTTCATAGCTTCGTCCTTAAGTTTTGCTTCTTTATGAGCACGCTGACGAATATTTTCAGCAAGTATTTTCTTTGCAGAAGCAGTTGCACTAATAGCAAAACCTTGAGGAATGAGATAGTTACGTCCGTAACCATCTTTAACTATTACGATGTCATCTTTCGAACCTAGTCGCTGAACATCTTGCTTAAGAATTATTTCCATCTCAAATCCCCTTATTTATTTCATTAAGTCAGTTACATATGGTAGTAATGCTATGTGACGGGCACGTTTTACTGCCTGAGACACTTTACGCTGATATTTCAAAGAAGTACCGGTAATACGACGTGGTAAAATCTTACCCTGTTCGTTAAGGAATTTTTTAAGGAATTCAGGATCTTTATAATCTACGAACTTAATACCGTTCTTTTTGAAACGACAGTATTTTTTCTTTTTGATCTCAACTGACGGTGGAGTTAAGTATCTGATTTCTGATTGATTTGATGCCATAACTTATTTCTCCTCTGCTTTAGCTTTAACTTTGGTTTTACGTTTCGCGCTATATTCAACAGCATGTTTATCTAATTTGAAAGTAAGGAAACGAATAATACGTTCGTCACGACGATACTCGATTTCAAGCTTTTCAATAAAAGATGAATCTGCTTTGAATTCTACAAGATGATAAAAACCTGTAGTTTTTTTCTGGATTGGGTAAGCCAATTTCTTGAGCCCCCAGTCTTCATCATTGAGAATTTCACCACCATTGGCAGTAATAATCCCGTTGAATTTGCCCACAACTTCCCTGAACTGTGCATCTGACAAAACAGGTGTTACGATGAAGACACTTTCGTACTGATTCAACATAAATTTTACCTTTAATGTTTAAAATTATACTTTGTTTATTATCTCTGCCCGATTCGCGCAAACGACCGGTAAATAATCGGTTACTTGGATTCGGCAAATCAAGCGGCGCAAAAGTATAAATAATTTCCAGTTTATCAATCAATTTCTATTTATTTTCAAGAAAATCAACCTACTGTTTAAACTCTGCATTATAGTTTTCAACAAATATTACGCTTTAATCGGTCATATTTCATATTATCATGATATTTAAAGGTATAAGATCAAGTTTCAAGATTACTTTAAAAAGTATGTATCAGCTAATTTTTAATTACTTGTTTTCCTTTTCTATTTCAATTTTAAGGATAGTATTACACAAGAAATATTTTTCTATCCGTTATTAAATCATGTAATTATTTAACAATTCATTTTTATACATTTGAAGAATTAAAATAATAATAATGACAAGAAGACTTTTATTAATTATACTGGCAAACATATTAATATTCACCAATATATACGCCCAACAAGAATACAGCATCTTTGAAAATAAACCCCGAATTGTTGTCGGGATTACAATAGATCACCTTCGCCCTGAGTATATTACCAAATATTGGAATACGTATCAAAAGGGAGGGTTCAAGCGATTGGCTGAAAATGGTGCAATAACCCGTACTGCAAGGATTGACATCCATAATATAAAAACCTCAACAACCTTAGCAACATTATATACAGGCACTTACCCTTCGGAGCATGGTATTGTAGGAAATCAATGGTACAGGCAGCTTAAACAGCAAACAGTAAATTGTACTATAGATGATTTTTATCTTACTATGGGTAGCGATTCAAAAAATGGAAATGCATCAGCCAACAATTTGAAAGTTTTTACTCTGGGAGATGCCATGAAAGAGCATACTAATTTTAAATCAAAAGTGTTTTCCGTTGCCATAAATCCTGATGCGGCAGTTATCAGTGCGGGGCACAAGGCTGACGGGGCTTTCTGGTACGATGGCACAAACGGAAATATGATAACATCTTCATATTACATGAACATCTTCCCGGAATGGGTTCGAATGTTTAATGCAATGAAAATGCCTGACACATATCTGCAAAGAGAATGGGACTTGCTACTTCCGACAGGCAGCTACAAGTCGGGTTTTGCTGATGATTACAATCTTGAAAAGGGATTTTTCAAAAAGAAAAAGACATTTCCATATAGCTTGCCGGAGTTGAGTAAAGAGTTAGAAACCCAATACATGTTATTGCCTGCTACGCCATACGGCAACAGGCTTATAAAAGATTTTGCCGTTCAGCTTATAGATCATTATGCACTTGGCGAAGACGAATATCCTGACTTACTCAATATTACATTTTCATCTCTTGATTTTGCAAATAAGTGGTTTAGTCCGGGGTCAGTAGAAATGCATGATATTTATTTGAATCTTGATCAGGACATATCGTCGTTGCTTACCTTTCTTGATAAGAAATTCGGAAAGGACAACTATCTGGTGTTTTTGACATCAGCGTCAACTAGTGATTATCCTTCAGACATTTTGAAAGAGGAATTCAAATTAAAGACAGGAGAGTTTTCAACATCAATAGCAATGGCGTTGCTGAGAGCATATCTTAATGCAACCTATGGCATTGGTGAATGGATTCAGATGTATAATGAAGAGCAGGTATATCTTAATCATACACTTATTGAAGAAAAAGAAAAGTCGCTAAAAGAAATGCAGGAAAAGACAGCAATGTTTTTAAATCAATTTGAAGGGGTAAAAGCAGCGGTTCCGGCATTTATAATTGAAAACGGGAATCTGGATAATCCAAGGTTCAGGATATTGGAAAACAGTTATTGTGTACAAAGGTCGGGAGATGTGATGCTATTGCTTGAGGAAGGCTGGCAGCCGGCATTTAAATATGAAGACAAGGATTTTTCAACTCATAATATGGCGCCTGTAATTTTCTACGGT
Organism: uncultured Prolixibacteraceae bacterium; assembly: GCA_964465425.1. GTDB lineage: Bacteria > Bacteroidota > Bacteroidia > Bacteroidales > Prolixibacteraceae > CAYMTR01. The sequence continues at coordinate 3,191 of CAYXJA010000125.1, forward strand.
TCAGTAGTTAAGCACGGCAACATTCAGCAACAAGTTGATATAACGGATATTGTTCCTACGCTATGTAAGTTCATAGATATCCTTCCCCCTGACGATGCAAGGGGAAAGATAATTTATGATGTTTTCTGGTAATCTTAACTGATTATTTATTGAAAAGATTGTCGCTCAGTTTCCGGAGGGTTTCTTTCTTGTATTTTGTTTCAATAAGAATTGAAATATTGTAGCGGCTTCCACCGTAAGAAATCATTCTTACAGGAATACCATCGAAAGATTCAAACACTTGTTTTGAAAATACTTTTTCTTCAGAAATCATATCGCCGACAATACAAACAATAGTAAGGTCCTTATCAACTTCAACTTCACCGAAGTCGTTAAGTTCAGCAATAATATGGTCAATATTCTTATTGTTATCGATAGACAAAGAAATTGAAACTTCTGAAGTAGTAATAACATCGATTGATGTTTTATACTTTTCAAATATTTCAAAAACTTTCCTCAGGAAACCATAAGCCATTAACATTCTGTTTGAATTGATTTTAATAGCAGTGATGCCATCTTTAGCGGCAACAGCTTTAAGGCCTGAAATAGTTTTATCATTAGAAATAAGAGTTCCGGGATCAGACGGGCTCATTGTATTCTTAAGACGAACCGGGATGTTTGCATCTTTGGCAGGCAAAACAGTAAGCGGGTGCAGGATTTTAGCACCGAAATATGCAAGTTCAGCTGCTTCAACAAAAAGGAGGTTATCAATCCTTTGAGTTTTTTCAACAAAGCGTGGGTCGTTATTATGAAATCCGTCGATATCAGTCCAGATTTGAATTTCTTCAGAATCGATAGCAGCACCAAGCAGAGAAGCAGTATAATCGCTTCCACCGCGTTGCAGGTTGTCGATATCGCCGTTTGCATTTCTGCAAATGAAACCTTGGGTAATATAAATTTCCTGTTTTCCTGCATTTTCAAGAACAGGTTTGATAAGTTCTTTAATTTTCTGAAGGTCGGCTTGTTTTTCTTCATCAATTCTCATGAAGTTAAGAGCAGGCAGCAGAATAGTTTTAATATTATTTTCTTTCAGCATTTCGGTGAACATAGCAGTTGAAATTAGTTCACCCTGAGCGAGTATAATCTGTTCTTTAACGGAGCTGAAATCACCTTCAGTCTGTTGATCAAGCAGGTCGAAATGGTTATTAATTATCTTATAACCTTCAGCCTTTCCATTTTCACTAATATACAAGCTTTCAACAACTTCAACATACTTATTTTTAAGAGATTTTATCAATTCCCTTGCAGCTTCTTTATCAGAAGCGTAAAGTTTATTGCTGATTTCGACTAAAGAATTTGTAGTGCCTGACATAGCAGAAAGCACAACTATTTTTGGTTCTCCGTCTTCAGTAATGATATTCATCACTGATCTCATATTTTCAGGTGACCCTACTGATGTACCACCGAATTTGAAAACTTTCATTTCTTAAGTATTTATGTTGTTTTTAAAATCGTGCAATAATATGAAAAAAAAAGCTTTCTGCATGAAAAAGTATTATTTACAAG
>CAYXJA010000126.1:0-4728 GCA_964465425.1 uncultured Prolixibacteraceae bacterium
TAGATATGGGCATTGCTATGTCACATTTTGAAATCACTTGCAGAGAACTTGGCCTAAATGGTTTCTGGCAGATTCAACAACCCGATATTGAAGTCAAACAAGAACAATATCTGGTTAGCTGGACACTTAAATAAGAGTTCTTAACCCACCTGCTCCACTAGTAAGGTTCACACGTAAAACTCTTTTTTTTCAATACATCCTTAATATTTGTGGGAGAGCATTCAACTTTATTATTAGTGATTTTTCTCCAACCCAATCAAATGCAGTTAGATGATTTGTTTTATTTGAAAGTATATTTAATTTTCATTTGACCAGCACATTCTTATTATTAATTTTAAGCCGCTAATATAATTTCATGATTCTGTAATTCATATCGAGAAATAATAATTAATCATTTACTTTCAAAATATTATGAAATCACACTTTAAGAACACACTGTTGACTTTCTTCCTGATTTCAACCTTGACAAGTAGCATGGCTTTCAATAAAGAAAACCCTGAATGGCTTGACCCAAAGGTTGTTGAAGTCAATGAAGAAAAACCACGCGCATGGTTTATACCTTATCAGGATATTACAGCAGCAAAAAGCGATGTTGCCGCTAATTCGGAATATTATAAACTACTAAATGGAAATTGGAACTTTAAACTGGTTGAAAATCCTGATGCTTCACCGGCTGATTTTTTCAAACCTGAGTATAAAACTAATGGTTGGAACACCATTCCGGTTCCGTCTGACTGGCAAATGCATGGTTATGACTACCCGATTTATACTAATATGCGCTATCCATATGAACCCGGCTGGAATTACGTTAAAGTGCCCCGCGATCATAACCCGACCGGATTATATCGATATGAATTCGATATTCCTGAAGGATGGACAGGTCAGCGTATATTTATCGTCTTCGGTGGAGTAAATTCTGCCTTTTATCTTTGGATAAACGGTAATGAAACCGGATATAGTGAAGATTGTAAAACTGCTTCTGAATTTGAAATTACAAAATATATAAAACCCGGCAAGAACACACTGGCTATGAAAGTTATCCGCTGGCCTGATGGAAGTTATCTTGAAGATCAGGACTTCTGGCGCCTTAGCGGTATCGAACGTGATGTCTTTTTAATTTGTACTCCTCAAACTAGAATCCGGGATTATAAAGTTACTGCAGGACTCGACGAGAGCTTTGAAAACGGAAAGTTTAATCTTGATGTTGAAATAGATGGCAAGGACTCCCCGATTATGGTTAATTGTCGTATTACTGATAATGGGAAAGAAATATACAACTCTTCTTCAGAAGTAATTTCAAATAAAACCATTTCTTTCAGAACCGACATTAAGCAAATCAAAAAATGGAGCGCTGAATATCCGGACTTGTATAATCTTGAGATTGAATTGATCCAGAATGGCAAAATAAAACAAGCAATTATTCAGGAAATAGGCTTCAGAGATATTCACATTGAAAACGGGCAATTGAAAGTGAATGGTAAAGCCGTATATCTCAAAGGTGTTAACATCCATGAACATCATCCTCAAAATGGCCATGTTATTGACCTGGAGACAAGATTGAAAGACATAAGTCTATTAAAGCAAAACAATATCAATGCAGTCAGAACATGCCACTATCCTCAGGATCCGTTATGGTACAAATTATGCAACCGATATGGTATATATCTGATTGATGAAGCTAATATCGAATCGCATGGTATTGGCTACGATCCTGAAAAAACTCTTGCCAACAAACCGGAATGGCTAAATGCACACATGTACAGAACTCAAAGCATGGTTTACCGTGACAGAAATAATCCTTCAGTAATAATCTGGTCACTGGGAAACGAAGCCGGCAATGGTTACAACATGTATATGACATACAATTGGATAAAGGAAACAGATAAAACCAGACCTGTTCAGTATGAAAGAGCCTGGAAAGAGTTTAATACTGATATCGTTTGCCCAATGTATTTTGAAATTAAAGACATGATTGAGTATGCTACTTTTTACAAAGACAGACCGATGATTCAATGTGAATACGCTCATGCTATGGGAAACAGTACTGGAAATTTTCAGGAATACTGGGATGCTATTTATAAATATCCCCGTTTACAGGGAGGTTTTATATGGGACTGGGTAGATCAGGGATTTGAAAAGAAAAATGAAAATGGAAAAAAATATTGGTCGTATGGTGGCGATTACGGACCGAAAGATGTTCCTTCAGATGAAAACTTCTGCCACAACGGACTTGTTTTCCCTGACCGTAAGCCACATCCTGCATTGAACGAAGTGAAGAAAGCATATCAGCCAATATATTTTGAAGAGGTTTCATTACAAAATGGGTTAGTTGAAATAATAAACCATAATCTCTTTACAAATTTCGATCAATATGAGCTGTTTTTTGAAGTAATAGAAAATGGCAAGAGGATTTATACCAGTAAACCTGCAACGTATTCTATTGATCCATCTTCTCAAAAAACCATAAATCTTAATCTACCAAAGCTTTTGATAAAAGATGGCTGTGAATATTTTATCAACTTATATGCTATATCTAAAACAGAAACAGAAATGGTTCCTAAGGGTCATATTGTTGCATCTGAACAATTCAAACTTGCAGGAAATGAGCCTGGCATTAAAGAACATTGGTCAGATGGTACAATTAAATTAAAAGATGGAGAAAAAGAAATTATTGCTGAAGGAAACATGTTTTCAATCAGTATTGATAAGCAAACAGGATTTATCAATTCTTACAAAAAAGAAGGTAATGAAATTCTCTTAATGCCAATAGAACCTTATTTCTGGCGTGCTCCAACCGATAACGATTTTGGAAATGGAATGCAGGTAAGATGTAAAGACTGGAGAACAATGCATAAAGAGCTTTTAATCAAAAATATTAAAATAAATCAGCCCCATAATAATCAGATTAAAGTTGAATTTGATTATGTGATAAATAAATTCAAAAGTCCGGCCAGTATTAAATATCAGATATATTCAGACGGAACAATATTGGTTAACAGCAGTTTTGATTTTTCTAAAAAAGGACAGCCTGAGATTCCAAGAATTGGATTTAGAACCAGGATGGCTGCCTCTATGAATAAGATGGCTTATTACGGAAAAGGGCCACATGAAAATTATATAGACAGAAACCGTTCTTCCTTCATTGGAATATACAGCCAAAATGTATCCGAAATGTTTACACCGTATTCACGTCCACAGGAATGTGGCAACAGGACAGAAGTAAGATGGGCTGAGTTAAGTGCTGATAATGGATTTGGATTCCGGATTACTTCATCAAAACCTTTTGAAACTTCAGCATTGAATTTCAGCACTGAAGATTTGGATGACGGTCTGAAGAAAAACCAAAGACATCCTGCTGATCTTTCAAATCAGGACTATACAGAGTGGCACTTTGATTTGATACAAATGGGATTAGGTGGTGATAATAGCTGGGGAGCTTATCCTCATCCTGAATACATGATTCCGGGAGGAGTTTATAAATTTGAATTTAAGATAGAACCAATAAAAAAGTAAAGTATATTGATATAAAAAAGCGACTTGATTGAGTCGCTTTTTTATATCAACTATATCAATACTTACTATCTTATCTCATTTGACTTCGAATACTGTTTACCGCCTGATTAGCAGTCATAACTCCATTAGCAACATCAACCGCGTGAAAATTAATATGCCGCTGATTTCCATTGAAAAGATCTTTGGTAAGAACAATATCAGCCAATCGGTTGTCATATTTCTTCAGCATGTGTTTCGACAAATTACCAAAAGCATCAGTTCCAAATTCATTTACAGAGATTCTGCTATTAAGTCCAGTGGGACATTTTGAGTAATTCTCCCATTTTTCTGCAATATCAACAGTACTCATGTATTTCATAAATCTTATTGCGGCATCTTTATTTTTAGCTTTCTTAGGTATAGCAAATATAGCATTGTAAGTACCGGCATATGCCTGAGCTTTTTTCCCGGTCATAGAAGGAAACTCACAAGGCCTCATTAATTTTTCTCCTTCAGGGTTAGATCTTTGCCAGAACATTGTAACCCAGGTAGAATGAAGATGAAATAATGCTTTATCATGTTTCAATTCCCTGTCATTTGCATATACATGATACTGTTCTACAGGATTATATTTTGATAAAGTTTCTAGCTTTTCATAGACATTGGCAATAGCTTCCAGTTGTTCGCCTGAAGTACTTTTTCTAATATCCCCAATTTCTGACAAAACAATATGGCTTATGAGAAATTCAAGAGACTTATAATTTGTAGCACATAAGGTAATCTTATCTGTATGAGACTGATTATATTGATCTACGATCCTGGCATATTCAATAAAATCATCCATTGACATGTCAAAATCCTTTACCTTTATTCCAAGTTTGCTTTCTACTTCAGAACTAACAAAAAGAAGGTCCCATGCACCTTCAATAAAAGCACCGGGAGCTATATCCCCAAAGTTGCCAATATATTCAGGTGAATTTAATACGTAATCTTTATGAGCATCTTTAAACCACTTTTCATTCTTAAAGTCCACCAGATGCTTTTGCCCCCAGAAATCATCACCGCTAACTGTTGCTACATCATCGTAAAACCACTTATCACAAACAAAAATATCGAAGGGCCATCTGTCATCCTGAACCCAGCTAAAAATTGTATCAGCAACTCTTCTGAAAGGGTCAGCAGAACTGTCAATCTGAGCCATTTGATATGGGAATAGTAATTCAATGTCAATATCCT
>CAYXJA010000127.1:0-2433 GCA_964465425.1 uncultured Prolixibacteraceae bacterium
TATCTGCAAGGCCTACAATTTGCTCAGCAGCAATTTTGCTTGTTTCTGCCAACTTTTTTACTTCAGAGGCAACAACCGAGAATCCTTTTCCTTTTTTACCTGCCCTTGCTGCCTCTACAGCAGCGTTAAGTGCCAATAAATTGGTTTGGTATGCAATATCATTAATTACTGAGATCTTTTCAGTTATTATTTTATTTGCGTCAATTGCTTCTTTTGCTTTCTCTGCAACGTCTGAAATATCAAGATTAGCCTCAACAGTTGTTTTTTCAGTTTTAACAGCATTGTCAGAAGTCTGTTGAATAGTAGCAGTAATTTCCTCCATAGTTGTAGATACCTCTTCTATTGAACTTGCCTGCTCACTTGCTCCTTCCGATAGATTTTCAGATTCGCTGCTCATTTGCTGACTTGCAGATATAAGATTATCGACATTTATGTTAATCTCTGTAAATGTTTTCCTTAAATTATTCGAAAGCCTAACTATATATTTGTTTAGAATTCCAAGTTCATATTTGGAGTTGGACACATCAATTTTTACGTCAAGATTTCCTTCTGAAATCTGCTTAACCATATATATGGCTTTGGCGAGTGGCTTACGAAACAAATGATTCAGATAAAAATAAACCATTCCCGATAATAAAATAATCACAGGTAGAATAAAGTATAAACTTTGCGATCCTTTTTGTCCTGCATAAAACATTAAAAAACAACAAAAGAATAACAAGTAAAAATTCCATAAGGTAATTGCAAACAGCAATGACTTTCCAAGGATTGCTTTTATTCCAAAATACGCCAGGGGGACACTTCCAATAAGGATAAGTCCCAAAACTAACAAAGTGCTCATAATTAGGTTCTTTAGGGTTAATCTGTCGTCTATTTAATCACTAAAATCTTTTTTCTTTTTAAAGAAATATACTAAACTTAAAACTCTCTCTTTTAAAAAATGCAGGAAAAATAAAATAAATTCCACACACTAAATTACAGACAACTAAATACAATGGAGCCCCGAAAAAAAATCGTATTTATGTCTATTTTTTATTCAATTTAGGAAATTAAATTTATATGAAAATCAAAAAAAAGGTGAACTTTTTATTTTTTCATGTAAAAAGTAGAATTTTAATTGTAAACGAAATTTTGGCATTTAAAAATTGATATGGTAAACCCAATTAAATTTTGTTATTTTGTTTAACAATTAAGTAAAAATATGGAATCCACATTGAACAACGAAGGAAGTAATTATTCAAAAATAGAGAAATACGACACTGAGACAACAAATCAGCTAATAGATCATTATTCTGAAATAATAAGAATTCTTGGAGAAGATCCGGATAGAGAGGGATTAGTTAAAACTCCTCAGCGAGTTGCAAAAGCTATGCAGTTCCTTTTGCAGGGGTACCAAATGGACCCGGAAGCAATTCTTAAATCTGCAATGTTCAAGGAAGACTATCGTCAAATGGTTGTTGTCAAGGACATTGAGCTTTTTTCTATGTGTGAACATCACATGTTGCCTTTTATTGGGAAAGCCCATGTAGCATATATTCCAAATGGATATATCACCGGACTAAGTAAGATTGCCCGTGTTGTTGAAGCTTTTTCCAGAAGACTTCAGGTTCAGGAGAGGCTCACTACCCAGATTAAGGAATCTATAAATGAGACACTTCACCCCCTTGGAGTTGCTGTTGTTATTGAAGCTCAACATCTTTGTATGCAAATGAGGGGCGTTCAGAAACAACACTCTGTAACAACAACTTCTGATTTTACGGGCATTTTTCTTAAAGAACCCACAAGAGGGGAATTCCTGAAGATTATAAGTAGTAATCTGCATTAATATTTATTGCTACTCTGGATGAAAGCCCTTTTTTTCGATAACGATTTAAGGTATATATCTGATTATCCGAAGCCTGTTCCTACAGAGGGAGAAGCATTGATAAAAATCAGATTGGCAGGTATTTGCAATACAGATATTGAAATAACAAAGGGTTACATGCATTTCAAAGGGGTTCCTGGTCACGAGTTTGTTGGAATTGTCGAAGAGGTAACCGATAATGATAAAAAGCTTCTGGGTAAAAGGGTTGTTGGAGATATTAATTGTTCTTGCGGAAAACCTGAGTGTGAATACTGCAATAAGCATCTTGGGCGACACTGTCCGGATCGGAAATCATTGGGGATTGACAGAAAAGACGGGTGCTTTGCTGAATATATAACTCTGCCGGTAGAAAATCTGATAGAAGTTCCTGATTCTGTCTCAGATGAAAATGCTGTGTTTGCAGAACCATTGGCAGCTGCTTTTGAAATATTGGAGCAAGTAGAAATACAAGCTGATAAAAAAGTACTTATCGTTGGAGATGGAAAGCTGGGGATATTGATCAACCATGCAATATCAACAACTAAGGCTAAAATCTACCATGTAGGAAAGCATCCTGAAAAACTAAAGTT
>CAYXJA010000127.1:2533-4697 GCA_964465425.1 uncultured Prolixibacteraceae bacterium
CAACAACTAAGGCTAAAATCTACCATGTAGGAAAGCATCCTGAAAAACTAAAGTTCTTGACTTCAGATCATTGTAAAATTCTTCATAAAGACCAACATGATAACTCAAAATATGATGTTGTAATTGAGGCAACAGGAAGTCCCGAAGGATTTCAATATTCGGTTGATCATACAAAACCAAGAGGAATACTTGTTTTAAAAAGTACACTAGCTGAATCTCAAAACATTAACCTTTCTCCAATAGTAGTTAACGAAATAACAGTAGTTGGCTCAAGATGCGGAATCTTCAGTCGTGCAATTGATTATTTAAAAACCGGTGTTGATTATAAACCCCTTGTTTCAGGCATATTTCCTATTGAAAAAGGAGTAGAAGCATTTGCAGCTGCTAAAGTAAAAAAAGCCATTAAAATATTAATCAGCTTCTGATCGTTCATTAATCTAATTAAAAATATTTACCTATAATTAACCCCGAATTGTTAATAATAAACGATATTTGATATATCAAAAAGAATGAATCTTATGAGCATACTTATTAAGAATATTGAACTTAACAATAAATTTACCGATATATATATTGAAGAAAAGACAATCCTCAAGATAGGGGAAAACCTTAATTTCAAAGCAGATAAAACCATAGATGGGAAAAACAAAGCAGTCATTCCGGGCTTTCTTAATGGTCATGGACATGCTGCTATGTCACTTATGAGGGGGTATGCCGACGATATGCCATTGATGCCCTGGCTTGAACAAAAAATCTGGCCTTTGGAAAATAAACTTACTGAAGAAGATGTCTATTGGGGAACAAAACTTGCTTGTCTTGAAATGATAAAAAACGGGATAACAACATTTGTTGATATGTATCATCACTTTCCCGGAGTTGCAAGGGCTACTGATGAAATGGGATTAAGAGGCTGTCTGTCTATTGCTGCTCTTGATTTTAACAATGTTGAACTTGCAGATAAGTTTAAATCAAATGCTATAGAATGTTATGAATCTATGTCACAATACTCTGACAGGGTTAAATTTATATTTGGTCCACACGCTATTTATACAGTTTCAGAGGCAACATGGAAATGGATTTTGGAATATGCTAATCAAAACAATATCCATATACACACACATCTTTCTGAGACCATTAGCGAGGTAGAACAAGCAAAAAAGCTTTACGGATGTTCGCCTGTAGAATATCTTGACAAATTAGGTGTATTGGGCAAAAGTGTAAGTCTGGCACACTGCGTTCATTTAAGTGATAAAGACCTTGACATAATAGCAGAAAGAGGTTGCATAATAGTACACAACCCTGTTTCAAATTTAAAGCTTGCATCGGGCAATGGATTCAGATACAAAGACATGAAAGAAAGGGGAATCCCGGTAGTGATTGGAACTGACGGACCTTCATCAGGCAATAATCTTGATATATTAGAAGCAATGAAAGTAGCTTCTTTGAACGGGAAATCATATTATAATGATCCGACTATCTGGAACACCGAAGAAACATTTGACTGTTTATGCAAACACAACGAAAGAATGACCGGATGGAAGATTGGAAAAATTGAAGAGGATTATCTTGCAGATCTTTGTCTTGTAAATCTGTTACTTCCTGAAATGACACCAAACTTTCATCTTATTTCAAATTTGGTGTATTCAGCAAATGGAAGCTGTATTGATACAGTAATTTGTAACGGGAAAATATTGATGGAAAACAGAATAGTGCCGGGAGAAGAAGCTTTACTTGCAAAATCAGGAGAGATAGCCAGAAATCTGGTAAACAATCATAAATAACTGATTTAAAAAGATTTATTTCAATAAAGGCAGAACTTCATCAGGAGTACCAATTTTCACAACATGACCTTTATCGAGCAGCATCACCCTGTCGCAATAATGGCTTATTGTTTCAAGCTGGTGACTTACATGTATAATAGTTTTCCCTTTAATAAATCGTTCGTGGAAAATCTCATCAGCTTTTTTTCTGAAATTGATATCCCCTACTCCACCAAAGAATTCATCCATCAAAAATATATCAGCTCTGGCATTCACAGCAATGGAAAACATGAGTTTGCTTTTCATTCCTGATGAATAATATTTAACAGGAGTATCGATAAAATCATTTAGCTCAGCAAAAGAAATAATCTCTTCCATTTTCGACTTACATTCTTTTATTGACA
>CAYXJA010000128.1:0-2477 GCA_964465425.1 uncultured Prolixibacteraceae bacterium
GCATCCATTAAAAATAAAGTATTTGTACTGCCAATTGGAACTATTTCTACATCAATATTAAATTTATTGAATAATGCTTTAGGTTGCATTTCATATCCATTCCAAATACCGGCTCTTTTCCCGTTCATTTTTTCAACAGAATCTATTCCACTTTTCTTTTTAGTGATAAGCATCAGAGATGAGCGGGATGAAGGTTGAGCAATATTTACAATATTTACCCCACTTGCCTTTAATTGTATTGCATTAGACAGCCAAAGAGCTGCAAAATCAGCTTTACCTTCAATTATTAAGTCATTAGAGGTAATAAATGGTCTGTATTGAATAATTTTAACTTTTAAGTTGTATTTCTCATATATCCCTTTTTCATTAGCAACAAAATACCCGGCGAACTGAGCAGGAGAAACCCAATAAGGTAAAAACGATACTTCCCTTATTTTATCTCTGGAACTGGAATTATGAATAAATAAATCATTCGCATTTGGGTTAGAGGATTTATGGTCTAAGCTACAACCTGAAAGAATAATTATTAATCCGAAAACAGATAATATGTAATGGCAAGTATTTAATAAGTCTTTATTCATAGAGGTTTTAACAAATTAAATGCTTTGATAGGGTTATAGATCTTATATCAAAATAACGATAGTAAATTTAAGGAAATAAAGCATTTTACAAAATTAAAATATATTGAATTGCCAAATTATTTAAAAAAAAGCCTCTGATATTCAAATCTATTAATTTTATTTTTAAGAGATCTCCAGAATGTTTCAAGATCAATATTACCACCGGAGATAATAATGCCGACTTTTTTATTTTTTACTTCCACCTTTTCTTCTAAAATAGCTGCAAGGGGTACCGCAGAAGAAGGTTCTACAATTATTTTCATCCTTTCCCACATTAATTTCATAGCCGCAATAATACTGTTTTCGGAAACGGTTACGACAGCATCTACATTCTTTTGAATAATTGGGAAAGTTAATGAGCCTAAAGAAGTTAACAAGCCATCTGCAATAGTGTTGGGATTAATAGATGGATGAATTTCATTAGAATAAAATGATCTGAATGCATCATCTGCACCTTTTGGTTCACAAGCAATAACTTTAGCTTCCGGAGTCAAATATTTAACAGAAATTGAAGTGCCGGATAACAAGCCTCCTCCACCAACTGGACAAAGGACATAGTCAGGATCTTTAATTTCTTCAAGAAATTCTTTAGCAGAAGTACCTTGTCCTGCAATAACGTTGAAATTGTTGTATGGATGAATTTCTATTGCCCCTTTTTCATCAATAATTTTCTTCAGGGTTTTTTCTCTGGCCTCGAGAGTAGGTTCGCAAAAAGTAATTTCAGCACCATATCCTTTTACTGCATTCTTCTTAATATCAGGTGCATTCTCAGGCATAACAACATAACAGGGTATGCCCCTCATTGAAGCTGCTAAAGCCAACGCTGCAGCATGATTGCCTGAAGAATGGGTTGCAACTCCTTTAATTGCATCTGAGTCATATAAAGACAATACAGCGTTAGATGCACCTCTGAATTTGAAGGCTCCTACTTTTTGAAAGTTTTCACATTTGAAGAATAAATTACATGACAGGATTCTATTTATACTGGAAGAGGTTAGAACAGGGGTATGATGAATAAAATTTCCAATTCTTTCAGAAGCAAGTAAAACATCCGAATAATCAGGAATTTTCATTAAACAATAATTTAAAAGTAAAAAAATAAGAATATTAAAAAATTCAATAATTTGAGAATCTCACCATAGCTTCTGAAATCATGGGTAAAACAACATTTTCATGAGCTACATTATCGATAGCATTGATCTTAATTCTTTCAGTTGGATATTCTTTTCTGAATTTGATATAAGTTTCAAGAGTTAACTGACCGGGTGCCCAGATATCATTCTTACCATAATGCAAAGTAACATCTGACTTTAAGTTCCATACCGGAATAGAGTTTTTATCTAGAAGTTGATAAAACTGAGCATATTGAGAATCGTTATTGAATTTTAATGTATCCTCAAAATCATCATTAAAAAGCTCACCAATATGGTATGTTCCGAAAGAAGAGTTAATTTGTTCACTGGTTTTAGTTCCATCAATAATACCTTGAATTGAAGAAGCAAACTCATCGCTGAATACCAGAGAATAATCAATATTCAAGCTTTCATATTTAGAAAAAGATTCAAGCATATAAATTAAAAACAAAGGCTGTTCGTAGCGAGGCTGTTGAACCATCCAGTTTTGAAAATCAACTAAATTATATATTCCTCCGCAACATGCTGTTGCTGCTACAGTCAGGTCGCTGTATTTGGAGTTATTTTCGATAGCATTCAGGGTTGCCAGAGTAAGGTTTGCTCCTTCGGAGTGACCAACGAGAAACAGGTTATCGTTGTATTTGCACAACTTTTCAGAAATAACAAATTCCTTAGCAGCCTTAATCATATCAACAATAGTTACCACATTTGCGTCTTTCATCAT
>CAYXJA010000128.1:2577-4693 GCA_964465425.1 uncultured Prolixibacteraceae bacterium
TTAAAAGTTGTTTTACATAGTCAGGTGTATACGGAGTAGTTAAAACAGTTTCTGTAAAACTATTAAGCACAACCGGTGTTATTTCAGGGAAATCTTCTCCACAACTCGTAAATAGTAATGAAATCCATACTATTATTATTGAAAAATATCTTTTCTTCATTTTATAAATAATTTTCTCTAAACCTTCTCTAAAGTACGAATAACTCATCTAATATCAAAAGCTATTTATATGATATTGAACTGGTTTTTAATAATTGTTTCCTTTCAGAATTGAATCAATTTCAAGAATCTCTTCATCTGAAAATAATCTGAATTCTAAAGCACCAATATTATCCTCAAGCTGTTTTACAGAGCTGGCACCTACCAGAACTGAAGTAACACGATAATCCTTTAAAATCCATGATAATGCCATTTGCGCTAGGGATTGACCTCTTGTCTCTGCTATCAAATTCAAAGATTTAACCTTTTCGATAGCAGAATTAACTTCATTGGGTTTTAAAAATCCCCATGACTTAGATGCTCTGGAATTTTCAGGAATACCATTAAGATATTTATCTGTAAGCAGGCCTTGAGCCAATGGTGAAAACGCAATAATTCCAATTCCGCTTTCTTCAGCCGCATCAAGCAGTTGATCTTCAACCCATCGTTCAAACATTGAATATTTAACCTGATTGATCAGGCAAGGAGTTCCAAGCTCATTCAATATTTTAACAGCTTCCAAAGTTTCTTCTGCTGAATAATTAGAAATACCAACATAAAGGGCTTTGCCTTGCCTGACAATGTGATCAAGTGCCATCATTGTTTCTTCAAGAGGAGTTTCAGGATCAGGCCGGTGATGATAAAAAATATCAACATAGTCTAATCCCATACGCTTAAGGCTTTGATCAATGCTTGATATCAGATACTTACGCGAACCCCATTCTCCATAAGGACCATCCCACATCCAATAACCTGCTTTAGTTGAAATTATCATTTCGTCGCGATAATTTTTAAAATCAAGCTTCAATGCCTTTCCAAAGTTCTCTTCTGCAGATCCGGGGGGAGGCCCGTAATTATTAGCCAGGTCGAAGTGAGTGATACCTGAATCAAAAGCTGCCCTTAAGATTTCTTTTCCATTTTCAAAAGAATCGACATCTCCGAAATTATGCCATAATCCAAGAGAAATTAAGGGTAATTTCAAACCTGAATTACCACATCTTTTATATTCAATTTTCTTGTATCTTTTAGAACAAGGAGTATAAGTTTCCATATATTAAAATTTAAAAATTTACAATTATCATCTTTCCCATTTGAGAATGTAAATGTAAAAGTTCAATGTTTATAAACTTTTATCAATTATATTTGTAAGTAAGGCAATGAATTATTCAGTTTATAAATATATCTATTTTTTTAATTTCAAGACCTTCAAATATACATCATATGTCAAAAGTAGATTTCAAGCCGGGAAATATGTTATATCCAATTCCGGCAGTACTTGTGAGTTGCGGATCGACTCCTGAAGAATATAATATCATAACAATAGCATGGACAGGCACAATATGCAGCGAACCTCCAATGTGCTATATTTCTGTAAGGCCGGGACGACACTCATATAATATAATCAAAAAGAACATGGAGTTTGTAATAAATCTTACAACTGAAGATTTAGCATGGGAAACTGATTGGTGTGGGTGCCAAAGCGGAAGAAAATACAACAAATGGGAAAAAGCAAATTTAACTCCCGAAAAAGCAAAAATTGTAAATGCTCCAATAATAAAAGAATCTCCTGTTAACATTGAATGTAAAGTCAAAGAAATAATTAGTCTGGGCACACATGACATGTTTATATCTGAGGTTGTGAATATAAATGTAGATGAAAATTTAATTGAGAAAGAAACTGGAAAATTCGATCTCGCATCAGTAAATCCTCTTGTTTACAACCATGGTAAGTATTTTCGATTAGGTAAAAAAATTGGGAAATTTGGCTGGACAGTAGAAAAGAAGTCAAAAAGAAATAATTCTTCAAAATAGAAACTATGAAGACTGTTATAGTACTTGTTATTTTTTTCTTTTCTCCTTTTATAATATTTGCAGATATGAATAATAAGCAGAATCCACTTTTAATGCCGTTTGATAC
>CAYXJA010000129.1:0-3379 GCA_964465425.1 uncultured Prolixibacteraceae bacterium
TGGTATACATATCCGATAGACTTTTTTTCATTGTCGTAATAACGTGAATAAATGTTTTTATGATTTGTTAAATTAGTAATGTCCAAAGCCCATTCCTGAGTGATTTTCTTTCCATTTAGCTTAAAGGATACCCTGCTGTCAAGTCTGAAATAATCTTTTTCTCTTTCATTATATGTCTTTGAAAAATCATATACTTCAGATCCGGCTTCGTTTGATTTTTCAAGGTCAATGTAATAATTTCTCTTGCCTCCGGACCAGACAACTCTAAGATTTATATCAATCGACATTTTTTCATTGATTGGTATTTCATATCCTCCTAAAGCGTTTACTACAAAGTTGGTATTAAACTCTGTATTTCTCCATACATTGTCATATCCCTTGTATTTAGAATCAAACAAAGATGTAGTTAAAAGAAAATAATAATTGTTTGAAAGATACTTTTCCAGTGTGATTTCAACACCGTAATTTCTGCCAAAGCCTTCATTAATTAAATTAGGAACTCTTGACTGATTGAAAGAGTTACCTTCATTTACCATTGAGAAAATTTCTATTTCTTTTGATATTGGTATTTGTGAAAGATATTGGTAATAGGTTTCTGCCTTCAGCTTAAGGTTTTTAGAAATCATTTGGTCGTACCCGGCAACAAAGTGATGTGCATTTGTAAATTTTAAATTATTATTTGTTTGGCTGTACTCTCCGGTTTCTTGATTGAAATCTTCCGTAAAATAGACATATAGAGGTTGAAGTTGAGAATGTTTCCCGTAAGCAAGACTGAATTTGGTACCCTTTCTTGTTTGATAGCTTAAACTTAATCTCGGATCAATAGAGTACGTAGAATTATATAAGAAATATTGTGAATGTATTCCTGTATAGAGTGTTAAATAATCAGTGAATTTATGTTGTAATTCACCAAATGCCTGTATCAGATTTAACCCGCTCTTCTGTGTATTTAATGATTTCACGTAATAATCCAAAGGAGGAGTATAAACTGCTCCGTCAACACTGTCCTGAAGATCAATGGAAAATGATTCAAAAGAAACGCCCGCTTTTAATGTATTTTTAGGATTGAATTTTCTAGTGTATTTTGTTGAAGCAGAAAGCCTGATTTCCTGGTGCCCTTCGCCAAAGAATCTTTTTGGATCACGTTCATCAAATATAGAATCAATTTGAGTTCCAACTCCATGAAAAGAAGCTGATATTGTAGAATAAATATTTGATTTATTATCTGGGAAAAACCTGTGAGTTAATCCTGTGACTCCCATTTTAGATCCATTTCTGGTTCTTGCATCATTGCCTGTATCGTAACTTGTTCCACCCTCTGAGCCGGTGTCTTCAAAAACAATATTACTTAAGCCTCCTATTGCAAACAATGAAAAGGTTCCGGCTTTCTTTGTCGGAAAGTTGAATTTCATTGTCAAATCCTGATATTCAGGGACTCCACCTCCTATATCAAAACCAAGCTTATCCATTATACTTAAAACCGAATATCTGTAATTGACAATATATGACGAACCTGACTTCCGGGATATAGGTCCTTCTGCTCCTAATTCAAAACCACCAAAACCAATCTGACCTGTGAATTCATGTTCCTGATTATTTCCGTTTCTCATTTTCAAATCAAAAACACCGGCAGTTGCATTTCCGTATTCTGCAGGAAAAGCACCTGTAAAGAAATCAGAATTTGAAAGGTTGTTATTGTTTAAAATACTTACAGGACCTCCTGTTGAACCTAATGCTCCAAAGTGGTTTGGATTTGGAACGTTGATGCCTTCTATTTTCCAAAGAAGACCAAGCGATGAGTTTCCTCTGATAACAATATCATTCCTGCTGTCGTTCGCTGTTATGACTCCTGCAAAATTTGATGCCATACGAGATGGATCACCCCAGCTACCTGCATATTTTTCTGTTTCCTGAACAGTAAAAGATCTTGCACTTAAGACTGCCATTTCATTCATTACTTCCCCTTTTCTTCTTGAAGTAACTATTACTTCATCCAGCTTTTGTACTTTTTCTATCAGTTCTATGGTGAATACTTTTTCTTTTCCTGATACTAAGTCAATATTGTTTATTACAATTGGCTCATATCCAAGGAAACTGACTTTAATTGAATATCTCCCAATAGGCAGGTCTTTAAAAATGAATGAACCATTTTCTGAAGTCATGGTCCCGGCTTTACTTTCAACTCCTTCAAGGGATACGTTTGCTCCGGGGAGAGTAACTTTTGAAGATTGATCAATTACTACTCCCCTCAGGTTTTGTTTAAATTGTCCGAATGAATAACTACAGGTAAAGATTAATAATGCGATAAATGTTAGTGTTTTCATATTAATAATGTTAGGTTGTTTCTAATGACAATCTTTTTTAATGAGGGTCCAAAAATTGCAGGAAAAACTTAACCTTAGAATTCTTTTATGATGAACTGTTAAATTTGAAAGATGAATTGATACACAAACTCTTTTATTTCCTACTTTTGCAGACTTTATAATTATAAAAAATAAATGGAGTATCAGTTATTTACCTTAAATAACGGGATCAGGGTAATCCACCAGCAAGTAGATTCTCCGGTTGCTCATCTCGGAATAGTTATCAATACAGGTTCCCGCGATGAAGAAGCAGGTGAACAAGGTATTGCCCATTTTATCGAGCATACAATTTTTAAAGGAACAACTAACCGTAAGGCATATCAGATTTTAAACAGAATCGAAGATGTCGGTGGCGAGCTAAATGCCTATACAACTAAAGAAGAAACAGCAATTTATGCTACTTTTCTCAATCAGTATTATGAGAGATCAGTTGAACTTCTAAGCGATATATTAATCAATGCATCTTTTCAGGCTAAAGAATTGGATCTTGAAAAAGATGTCATTATCGAAGAGATAAATTCATATAATGATTCACCTTCGGAATTGATATTTGATGAATTCGAAGAGCTTATATATGACGGACATCCTATTGCAAGAAATATTTTGGGAACCCCGGAAACTGTAAAATCTTTTGATAAGGAGAAGATTAAAAGTTTTATGGACAGAAATTATATCACCGGTGAAATGGTGATATGTTCTGTTGGCAAGATAGATTTTAAATTGTTTGAAAAGCTTATTATCCAATATTTTAGCTTACTTCCCGAAAGGCTTACTCAAAGAAACAGATATAAGTTTGAAAATTTCAAACCTCAATCTAAAGAAATTACTAAAGATACTTTTCAATCTCATTGTATTATAGGTACTGAATCTTATGATCTTAGAAGTGATTTAAGGCTTTCTATGGTTCTTTTGAATAATATTCTGGGAGGTAACTCAATGAATTCACGTCTTAACATGTCACTTCGAGAAAGAAATGGAATCGCTTATAACGTTGAATCAAACTATTCGCCATATAC
>CAYXJA010000129.1:3479-4688 GCA_964465425.1 uncultured Prolixibacteraceae bacterium
ACAAAGATCGCTTGTCAAAACTTATATTTCTGTAAGATGGATTATTCTATTGACATAGATGAATATATAAAAAAGCACATCCTTCCTGAAGAATCATTTCTTAAAGAGCTGGACAGAGAAACTAACCTTTCATGTATACATCCCCGTATGCTATCAGGCCATATTCAAGGTAAGATTTTGTACATGTTTTGTAAAATGATTAATCCCCGAAGAATTCTTGAATTAGGTACTTATACCGGTTATTCAGCAATAAGTATGGGATTGGCTTTGAATAAAGGTTCTGTCTTACATACTATCGAGCTGAGAGATGAAAACGAGGAACTTATTTTAAAGTATATTGAAAAAGCCGGACTTGAAGATAAAATTACCTGCCATTTTGGTGATGCCCTGAACATTATTCCATTAATAAATGAAGAATTCGATTTGGTATTTATTGATGCCGATAAACGAGATTATCCATTATATTACAAACTTGTTTTTGATAAAGTAATACCGGGCGGATACATTATCGCTGATAATATTCTTTGGGATGGTAAGGTCGTAGATGAAAAAGAAGTAACTGATCCTCAGACTGCCGGAGTAATTGAATTTAACAGACTTGTCAGTAAAGATGACAGAGTTGAAAATGTTATTCTCCCTTTTAGAGATGGTATGACCATCATCAGAAAAAAATAGTATTAGCCAATTCGATATTTTTGATCTTCATCTTCATTGAAAATACTCATATAACTTTCATATCTGCTTAGACTTATTGTCCCGTTTTCAACTGATTTTATTACTGCGCAACCGGGTTCATGTATATGAGTACAATTATAAAACTTACATTCATTTGAAGCTTTAAATATTTCAGGAAAGAAATGACTGACATCATCGTTCTTCATATCTATCATTCCAAATGATCTTATTCCCGGTGTATCAACAATATAGCCTCCAAAAGAAAGTTCAAACATCTCTGAAAATGTTGTTGTATGCTTTCCTGATTTATGTGAATCTGATATCTTTTCCGTCTTTAAATTTAATTTACTGTCTATTGTATTAATTAATGTCGATTTTCCAACTCCTGAATACCCTGAGAAGACACTAATTTTTCCTTTCATTAAGTCTTGTAAGTCTGCAATACCCTGATTAGTGATGCAAGACGTAGCTATGCATTTATATCCTATTTCATTGTAAATACCATACCACTCATTAACTTTTTCCATTTCCTGA
>CAYXJA010000130.1:0-2432 GCA_964465425.1 uncultured Prolixibacteraceae bacterium
TAGTTGATGATCTCACCGTTCTCATTTAATATTGGGGATATTGAAACTGATTCCCAATAGAGTTCACCATTTTTCTTTCGATTGTGTAACTCGCCACGCCATTCTTTTCCATTTTTAATAGAATTCCAAAGCTTCTGGTAATCTTCTATTGGAGTTTCACCTGACTTAACTATCCGGGGATTCTTTCCCTTAACTTCAATACTTGAATAACCTGTTATTTCAGTGAATTTAGGGTTTGTATATTCTATTTTTCCCTCTATGTCAGTAATTACTATTGATAACGGGCTTTGCTCTATAGCCTTTGAAAGTTTGATGATTGCTTCATTTGACTTCTTTAAATTAGTAATATCACGCCCAATACCAACTAAACCGGAGATTTCATTTTTGTCAATCGAAAAGGGTATTTTTGATGTAAGCAACCATAATTGATTGCCGTCAGGCATCAAAAACTTTTCATCTTTATTTATAATTGGTTTTCCGGTTGTAATAACCTCCATATCGTCGTTATAACCCCTTACTCCGATTGGTCCCGAAATGATTTCCAAATCAGTTTTACCAATCACTTGAGATTCATTATCAGCATTTAAAAACTTTAAATCAGCAGGATTTGCAATTATTTTTCTTCCTTCTGTATCTTTTACGTATATGGAGTCAGGAATATTGTCAATCAAAGTTCGCAGAAGTTTTCTTTCTCTTTGAATCTGATAAACCATATTTCTTTGCTCAGTAATGTCACGTTGTATTCCAAAATGGCCAATAATACTACTGTTTGAATTATAAATGCATTGATAATCGACTTCTAAGATTATACTTTCTCCGGTTGATTTTTTTTCTTCATTTATACAATGTAGTTTACCAGTCTCGAAAAGGATTCTCCACTCTTCCTTGCCCTTTTTGATATTATTTTTAAATAAATCATTTGGTGTTAACCCAATATATTGTTCGCGAGTATAGCCATACTGGTTAAGCATTGCATCGTTTACTTTTGTAATTCTCTGATTAGAAAAGGCATAATCCAGGAGTTGTTCTTTATCAGAATCATAGTTCCAGTCAATAGGTTTATCCATCATCATAAAGAAAAAGCCAACCATTGACTGAGAGAAGAATAGTTCTAATCTGGATTCAGCGAGTTTTCGTTCATTAATGTCTTGAATAATAGGCAAAAAGCATATAGGTTTGTTTTCTTTGTCCCGACCCAGTGAAATAGTAACTTCCCCCCAGGTAATAGTTCCATCCTTACGTAGATATCTTTTCTGTACAGTAGAAGGTTCTTTTTTACCTTCGACCATTTGTTTAATATCCTGCATTCCAAGTTCAATATCTTCGGGGTATGTAACATCTGAAATTGTTTTACCTTTAAGTTCATCTTCAGTATAACCCAAAAACTTACAGAACGCATCATTGCATTTGATAAAACGTTTGTCCAATCCAACAATAGCAGAACCCACAGGTGATTGATCGAAAGTGCTGCGCGATCTCATCTCACTTTCGATTAATTGCAATTCAATGTTCTTTCTTTCACTTATATCCTGAGCAGCTCCCCATAAACCAATTATCGTTCCGGTTGAATTTTTGACTGCTTCACCTCTCACCCACATCCATCCGTTACTTCCATCTTTCCTAACTGTTTTAAGTTCCAGCTCGTAAGGTTTACCTGTTTCAGAAGTCCTTGCCAGCGAGCTTGATAAGATCTCCCAGCTTTCAGGTGTAAATAGTTTCTTGTGTTCTGTATAAGGAGGAGGTGGAAGTGTGGGATCAAATCCATACATCTTATAAAGCTCTTCTGACCATGTTACCATTTTGTTTGTAAGATCAAGATACCAACTTCCAATATGAGTAATTTGCTGAGCTCTTTTAAGTTCAAATTCTATTTTTTTACGTTCGGATATATCATCAAACTGGACAGTTGTAAAATTTTCTCCGGATCGAAAGGCCGTTACATTATAAAATCCATTAATATTTTGGTCATCATTGTATTCAATTTCAAAATGATAATTGCCTATTTTACCTGCTGCAATCTTTGAATAAATTTCCGGCAAATCTGTTTTGGCTAAATTTGGGAAAGCTTCCTGAATAGTTTTTCCAAGGAACTTTCTATGATCTGTTCCAATTATTTTGTCAGCAGCAGGATTCGCACCCATAAAAACAAGCCTGCAGTCAGACTGCAATTCATATAAATAAACACCAAGCGGGCTTGAATCTACGATATTCCGATACCTTTCCTCACTAACTTTAAGTTCAATATTTTTTTTCAACAACTCACTGGCCTGCTTTTCATACTGAATTTTCATCTGGTGCATTTCGATGTGGTAGCCAACCCTTGCAAGTAACTCTGATTCATTGAAAGGTAAAGAAATAAAATCTACCGCACCAAGTCTAAATCCTTTTACTGTAATTTCCGGATTAATTAATCCGCTCAAGAAAATAACCGG
>CAYXJA010000130.1:2532-4610 GCA_964465425.1 uncultured Prolixibacteraceae bacterium
AAAAAAGGATAGGGCTCCCCTATCCTTTTCAACCTAACTAAACCAAACTTATGAAATAACAGTATAGAAATATTTTGAATAATTTGTTGTTCTTTTTTGATATGACAAATGTATGTTATAAAACATGAAACCCTGTTAAGTCAAAGTTAAATGTCATTTTTACCATTATTAGAATTGCATTATTAAAATTGAATTAACATTAAAAATTTCTTCGTTATCCTTTATTAATTCAGTAATAAAACGCAGTTTTGAATTCATTAATATTCTAAGATAATTAAACAATGAAGATCGTAAGAAAGAATGGAATATTGTTACATATCAGTTCTTTGCCATCAGAATACGGTATTGGTGACATGGGAAATAAAGCTTATGAGTTTATTGACAATATTTCTGAATATGAAATTAAGATTTGGCAGATTCTACCTTTGGGGCCTTTAGGTCCAGGCAATTCGCCGTATCAGTCTTTCTCAGCCTATGCCGGTGACCCACTCTATATTTCGCCCCTTTTGTTGAAAGAATGGGGATTGCTTTCTGATGAAGATTTAGCTGATGTTCCGCATTTCAACAGAAAAGAGGTTGAATTTGACGTTGTAAGAGAATGGAAAAACAACATATTTGAAAAGGCCTGGAGTAATTTTCAATCAACAGGTGATATTTCATTAAAACATGAATATACTTCGTTTCTTGGTGAGCATGGATGGTGGCTTGATGATTATGCTCTTTATACAGCTTGTAAAAATGAAAACGCTGGAACTGACTGGACAAAATGGGATGAAGGATTGAAAAACAGAAAGCCTGAAGTTTTAAACCTTTACCGGATTGAACTCAACGAAAGTTTTAATATGGAACGTTTTAAACAGTTTATGTTTTTCAGGCAGTGGTTTAAACTTAAAAAATATGCTAACGAAAAAGGGATATCAATTTTTGGTGATATTCCATTATATGTATCTCATGACAGCTCTGATGTTTGGGGTAATCAAAATATATTTTTCCTCGATGCTGAAGGGAAGCCTGAATTAGTAGGTGGTGTTCCACCCGATTATTTTTGTGAAGACGGACAGCTGTGGGGTAATCCGGTTTTTAAATGGGATGAGATGGAAAAGAATACATTCCAGTGGTGGATAGCAAGGTTATACTTCAATTTTCACATGTTTGATCTGGTAAGGATAGATCATTTCCGAGGACTTGAATCGTTTTGGGCAATTCCGAAGAATGCCGAAACTGCCAAAGAAGGGAAATGGATGCCGGCCAAGGGTTTTATGGTTTTGAAAATAATGCAATCACGACTGGGCAATCTGCCTATTATTGCAGAAGATCTGGGTATAATAACAGCAGAAGTAGAAAAGCTGCGAGATCATTTTGGTCTGCCTGGAATGAGAGTATTGCAATTTGCATTTACATCGGATGAGACCAACGAACATTTTCCTCATAACATAACACACAGGAACTTTGTATACACAGGTACTCACGACAATAACACCATTATTGGATGGTGGAGTGAGCTTCCTAAGGATGAAAAGAAAAAAGCGCTGGAATACTTGAAGTTATACAAAGGATCTATTTCAGAAAGGATGATAGAATGGGCATGGTCATCAAACGCTGAAATATCGATAGTCCCGTTACAGGATATAATGAGGCTTGGCGAAGCAGCAAGAATGAATGTGCCGGGGATTGCAAGTGGAAACTGGAAATGGAGATACACTCCAAATCAGCTTCGTAAAGTTGATCTGAAGTTTATTGAAAAGATGAATAAGAAATACAACCGATGATATGGCAAGGATCTTCACCACAGGAGAAACCACCTTCGATATAATATTCAAAAACAATCAACCCCACCGGGCAATAATTGGAGGTAGTGCACTGAACACTTCAGTTTCATTGGGAAGACTGGGGCTGCCGGTAAGCTTTATCTCAAGGGTTTCAGAAGACCATGTAGGAGAAATGTCGATGAGGTTTCTTTCTGATAATCATGTCAATGTTGAGAGTATTGTTAGATATGACGGTAAGTCGAGACTATCGATAGCATTTCTTGACTCTGACAACAATGCAGAATATCAATTTTACAATCCTGAATCACT
>CAYXJA010000131.1:0-4597 GCA_964465425.1 uncultured Prolixibacteraceae bacterium
ACATCAAGTTCTTTGGCTATTGCCTTTAGTGATCTTGAAATAGTACTTACTTCCTGTTCCCTGCTTCCTTTCATATCAGATCCTGCAGTCATCAGCTGCAAATAGTCAACAAGGATTATACCAATATCGCTTTGCATTTTAAGTCTGCGGCATTTTGCTCTTAATTCGAATATAGAAAGGGCTGGTGTATCATCAATAAAGATTGGTGCCTCATCAAGCCTCCTGATTGCTTTATTAAGCCTGTCCCATTCATCTCCTACCAGATTGCCTTTCTTTATTTTATCAGATCCCAATTCCGATTCAGAGGCAATCATACGATTGACAAGCTGAATAGATGACATTTCAAGAGAAAAAATAGCTACCGGCTTTTTAAAATCAACGGCCATATTGCGAGCCATTGATAGAACAAAAGCAGTTTTACCCATAGCAGGTCGAGCAGCAATAATTATAAGGTCGGTCTTCTGCCACCCCGAAGTTATCCTGTCAACTTTAGAAAAACCGGAAGGTATACCTGAAAGCCCATCTTTCCTTTTACTCGCTTCTTCAATTAAATGAATTGCTTCTTTTAAAATAGGCTTTATAGGCTGGGTTTCTTTTTTAATATTTCCTTCAGAAATCTTGAAAATTGCTGATTCGGCTTCATTGATCAAATCATTTACATCCTTTGTGTCGTCATACGCATTTGTCTGTATTTCAGTGCATGAACGAATAAGTTCTCTTTGAATGTATTTCTGGGCAATAATTCTGGCATGAAATTCAAGGTGAGCAGCCGATGCTACTTTACTTGTTAATTGAGTAATATAAAGCGGGCCTCCGACCTTTTCAAGCAAACCCCTGTTCTTCAATTCCTGTGTTACAATCAAAAGGTCAACAGGCTGATCTTTCATTGAAAGATCCTTTATTATTCTGAAAATTTCCTTGTGTTCATCTTTGTAAAAACAATCTTCCGTTAATACGTCCGCTACACCAATGAAAGCTTCCCGCTCAAGCATTAATGCTCCTAAAACAGCCTCTTCCACCTCAATTGCCTGTGGCGGAATTTTGCCAAACTGAGCATTAAGCTGATCAATCTTGGAAGAAGAACTTCGTTTGTTATTATTGTTTGAAACCATTTAATTAAGGATAATAAGATTTGCACCCCTTTTCAGGAGAATCAAAATTATAAAAAATGCTTAAGCTAAAGTTTAAACCAACAGATTAATTATTAACCATTCTCAAATCATGTTCGATTATACTGGAAATAACCCTGTTAAGTTTCATCCCCATTGCATTTAATTGCTGAGGTATAAAACTGGTTTCAGTCATGCCAGGAATAGTATTAGCTTCCAGAAAATAGAAAATATCGTTCTTTAAAATGAAGTCTATTCTTACAATTCCATGACAACCAATCAATTTGTAAAGTCGAACTGTCAATTCCTGACATTCTTTTATCTTTTCTTCAGGCAAGCGGGCAGGAGTTATTTCTGTTGCACCCCCTACTTTATATTTCGAATCAAAATCAAAAAAATCTCCATTGGGGATTACTTCAGTTGGCAGGAAAGGAACTACAACACCATCAAGCTCACAAACACCAACGGCAAGCTCCATGCCTTCAATAAATTCCTCAACAAGACAATCATTGCTTTCTGCATAAGCAGATTCAAGAGCAACGGGTATTTCTGCTTCACTTTTAACTTTTGTCACTCCAAAGCTTGATCCTCCTGCACTTGGTTTAATAAACATTGGCAGCCCATATTTCTTAACCAAATCAGATGGATTTACTTTATCTCCTCTTTGGAAATAATCTGCCTGAGCCATTTTTATACCCTGAGCCCTAAGAAAATTATCGCAATAGAATTTATGGAATGTCAATGCTGAAGCATATACTCCCGAAGCAGAATAAGGTATTTTTAACAAGTCGAAATAACCCTGTAAAACACCATCTTCTCCCGGTGTTCCGTGAATCATTATAAACGCATAATCGGGTTTGATTTTTATACCATCAATGGTAAAGCTAAAATCACTTTTATCAACATCCGTTATTTTATTTTCGCCATCAATTACAATCCACTCTTCAAAGCGCATACGGATTAACCATGGCACATACAATTCCTGATCGATGTTATCAAAAATATTCTTTCCGCTTTTAATGCTGACAACGTATTCTGATGAATCTCCACCACATATTACTGCGATATTCTTCTTCATTTTAAATCTTATATTATCTTGTTAAAAATTAAATTTAATCATTCCTGTTTATTAAATAGTTTCTCCATTTATCAATCAACTGCTTCATATCATCAGCAATTTCCGATTCGAAAAGCATTTCTTCTCCCGTCACCGGATGTTTAAATCCAAGTGTCTTTGCATGTAATGCTTGCCGTGGACAAATATTAAAGCAATTCTGGACAAACTGTTTATATTTTGTAAACGTTGTTCCTCTTAAAATCTCATCTCCTCCATAGTTGGAATCATTGAAAAGGGGATGGCCAATATAATTCATGTGAACCCTTATCTGATGAGTCCTTCCTGTTTCAAGCCTGCATTCAACGAGACTAACATAGCCAAGTTCTTCAAGGACTTTATAATGAGTAACAGCATGTTTCCCATAATCCCCGTCAGGGAAAACTTTAAAAACCTGCCTGTTTTTCAAGCTCCGGCCAATGTTTCCAATTATTGTTCCTTCAGGATCTTTTGGGATTCCCCAAATCAATGCGTTATAAGTCCGTTTTGTGGTCTTTTCAAAAAACTGAAGTGCAAGATTATTCTTTGCAATTTCAGTTTTTGCAACAACCAACAACCCTGATGTATCTTTATCTATACGATGAACAAGACCCGGCCTTGGGTCTTCCGAGTTAAAAAGAGGTAAGCCTTGAAATCTATAAGCCAGCCCATTAACAAGAGTTCCTGAATAATTACCATGTCCGGGGTGAACAACTAATCCTGCCTGTTTATTGATAACCATAAGATGGTCATCTTCAAAAACAACATTCAGGGGAATATCTTCAGCAATAATTTTAAGTTCCCTTCTTGGATAATCAAGAACGATAGAAACAACATCTGCGGGCTTAACTTTATAGCTTGACTTAACTGATATTCCGTTGACCATTATGCAACCGGCATCAGCAGCTGTTTGAATTTTATTCCTTGATGTACCCTCAATCCTGTTAACAAGGAATTTATCTATTCTTAGTAATTTCTGACCGGGATCTGCTTCAAACCGATAATGCTCAAATAGTCCACCATCTTCATTATCATCAATTTCTTCTATGTCTTCTTGCATAACAGATTAAAAGCCGTAATCGTTTTCTTCTTCAATACCTGATTCCTCTTCAGAATCTTTGCTTACTTTTTCAAGGTCTGTTGTAAGCCATACATCAATGGAAGTTCCAAGTTCAACCATACCCTGACTGGTAGTATCCGGCAGTTGTTTCCAGATAATTGCCTTAGCAGAATCTATATAATTAACAACGGAGTTATCATAAACCTGCACCCCTATGTTAAGGTTCAAATTATAAAGTGAAATTCTTGCTTCGTCAACAGACAGACCCCGTAGATTTGGAATTGACGTTTTCTCATCACTAAGTCCGCGACCAACAACAAGATCAACGTAAGTGCCTCGTGGTAACATCAGGTCGGAGGCAGTTGGCCTGCCCATATAGTGCTGTTCAAGAACAAGATCTAAAAACTCAGAAGGACGATATTTTACCTGCCCTAATCTGAGACCGGCATTTTCAAGACGGCTTTCAGCTTCTCTTAAAGAAACATCAACAACTTTTGGAACCAACACTTTCTCCGGTTCTCTTGAAGCAAGTGTGATATAAATTATTCGGTTTTCTTTTACTTTATTTCCGGCATCAGGATATTGGGCAACAACTGTTCCGGGGATACTGCCCAACATGTACACTGAATCAACAATTTGATACCTGAGATCCAAATTATCAGTTTTCTTATCAACTTCCCTTTCAGGTAGTCCTTTTAAAGTTGGAACAGTCACAGCTTGTCCGTGACGGGTATAAATTTTAAGTAAAAAAATAGCTATTACAGAAAGAACAAGAAAAAAAACAAGAACTGCAGCTATATTATACAAAACAGACTTGCTTTTCAAAAACTCTTTAATTCTTTTTATCTGATTTTTAGATTTATGAATTATCATTAAAAACGGAATATGATTGTTAGTAGAATTTTATTCAGTTATTCATCAAAACAAAAATAGCAATAAAAAAGAATCTTGATACACTGAAGATGATTTAAAGAAAACCGGAAACCTATTTGTATACAAACACAAAAAGGTAAAGAATATACTTCTTCACCTTACTTGCAATTGAAATATTTTTAAAATTAACGTTTGTGACGAGGCTCGTCAGATACTGTTAATTTTTTTCTACCTTTTGCTCTGCGAGCAGCTAATACTTTACGTCCGTTAGCAGTCGTCATTCTTTCACGGAAACCGTGTTTGTTTCTTCTTTTCCTGACTGAAGGCTGAAATGTCCTTTTCATTGAAATATCTTTTTAATTAATTTACCTGTTTGAATTTCGGACTGCAAAAATAACTGATTTTTTCAGTGTTAAAAATTTTTCAACAATTTTTTTTCTTTTTCTAACAATTATTGAATTA
>CAYXJA010000132.1:0-4573 GCA_964465425.1 uncultured Prolixibacteraceae bacterium
ATATCGAAGACTGATAAATTTACATAACTGGTATTTCGGGTAATGAATGATACAACTGATTCCTCGGATAACGGATTTGGGTAAATCTTAAATAAATCTTCAGACTGTAATGCTTTTTCAATGTTTGTTAAACTTGCACTTAACTTAAAATTGTCTATAAAAGTCTGATCATGCTGTTGTCCTGCAGCTTTGTAATTAATGCCAATAAATAAAGTATCCGGAACATTTTCAATAGTAATTTCATTTGTTTTTACCCAATCGAAGCTTTGAGTTTTAGATAATGTTTCTAAATATTCCCAATCAGAATCTATTATATTGCCATTAAAGTTGTCAGTATACAAAATTTCCAACTCTATATTATTGCCGTATGTTTTATAATCGAAAGAAAACACTATTTTTTCAGTTTTTCTTGTATTAAGTGCGGGAGTGATTAACCACGATTCAATAGCAGCATTCTTTTCACTGTATGTGTAGAATCTTGCGCATTTGCTTTGACCAACTCCGTTGTCATCTATTTGCCAATTATCCTGAATCGAATAAACAGGAGTTGTCCACCCGTTGTGAAAATTGTCAAATTTCTCTTCAAATGGAATATCAATTATATTACCTCCGGGAATATAATTAACAAGGCTTTTTAAATATGTGATATATCCTCTGTCAATCTCTTCATAAGAAAAATTAAATGCAGACCAATCGCATCTGCCCATGAAGAAATTTTTAACTTCAGGATAATCGGCAATATTGGGAATTAAATAATTAAAAAATAATTGCCCGAACAAATAGGGTTCAATGGTTTGAGGGTTTTCCATAATGTCCTTTAGTGTTGGGTCTCTTCCCAATTGTGAGCTGTAGTTGTAAAAAACCTCTTGTATTTTCCAAAGATCATTTTCAGTTCTCATGTCAATAGTCCCAACCGGCATAAAATCAGCCATTCCTTCCATAATGAACTGTCCATTCGGGTAGCCATTATATGGTCTCATATGAAAATGAATCACATGCCAAAATTCATGAGCTACAAGTCCCCCTGAAGCTGACTTCATGCTATTTTCTGAAAGATAGGGTGATAGCATATTGAAATTGTCACCTCCATTTGCAGATCCTATACTATATTCTCCTCCGTTAAGTCCATTTGCAGTTTCTTTATCCGGAAAAATAATTACATTAAAGCGATTGTAAATATCAAGTTTAAAAAGTGAAGTGTAGTGATCAAAAAGATATTCAAGTCTTTGAGCAATTGTGTCAAGGAAAATTGTATCGCGGGGGATGCAATAAAAGTCGAAGTTCATACTGGACTTATGCAAACTCATTCTGCTTTCATTACTTGCCTGATAGTAATATTTTAAATGGTTCTGCCACAATGCTTCATTGCCCGGATACAATCCCTGATAGGAATCCTGTAATACTTTTGACTCCATATATGTTGTAAACAGAATTTTTTGTTGAAGGGTGTTCAAATTATTTATACTCTCGATATCGCTTAAGAGAGGGATTCTTCCTAAGTTGTTAAGTGTATTTACGACCTCTTCTTTGTCAGGTCTGAAGCCGCTGTAATACAGGCCAAAAGCTTCCTGAAAATATTGATCAATATTACCATTGAAATGTTTATTCAGCATATACTGCCCGAGAATATTTTTTACCAGTGTAGAATAAGTATTTTCGTAAACGATGTTGTCTTGTGTAGGTAGTTTTGTGATTATTTTACCTTCATTTTCAAAAAAACAGCATTTCCAATCAGGCAAATCCATACCTGATTTATTTTTGAATGAAGAGTCATCTGTTAATATGATCTCTGTTTTTTTATCGCGATTAAAAATAAATGGTGTTCCTGGTCTGTCCCAATAAGAACAGAGTTCAAGATACCAATTGTCTGCTTTTTCTAATATTTCATTCCAATATTCCTGTGCATTTTCAAGATTGGAATAAAAAATAAAAAACTGACTGCTATCCGTAAAACTATAATTTGAATCAAGTATTTGAATGTTGAATCTTATGTTTGATGGAAAAAATGTTCCATCAGTAAGAGTAAAGGTGAAGTAATCACGATATGACTCGTTTGATGTATTAATATATTGAATTTTGTTTGCTTTTAAATCGCTTTCCGAGAAACGGGTAATCATTACACTAGGTTTATCCAGATTAACCAATTCCCCCATTGTTGGATAAGTTTCAATGATATAAAATAACTTTGTATCATCAATTTCATTATCTTTTCCTTGAAGATTTGAGCTCGTAATTATTTTTGAAGCTCCTTTTGGGACAGATATGCCGGCGTTTTGTATTATTTCCGGTTCATTATAGTCTCGTTGAGCATTTATTTGCCATAAATATTTCTTATACCCTTCCTCAATTTCTTCATACGACATTGTAAATACAGTCCACTCTAATCCATTATTAAAGAACTCCTTTATTTTTAAATGTCCTTCATGTTTTATAAGAAATCTGAAGAATTCAAATCCGAAGTAATAACAATCTATTAAACCATCCGGATCTGTAATAAATTCATCCAAAGTTGGTTCCCTATGATATTTCTTTTGGTAATTTTCAAAAACTGCTTCTATTTTCCACTGATCATCTAAATGGGCACCGCCATCCATATAAAATCCTGAAAGATTAGCCATGCCTTCGTGATGAAAACCACTTGGGAAATTGGAATACATTAAACTATTGAAAATATGTCCAAATTCATGAGCAAGTAACCAATTATACCCATCCAAACCACTCCAGAAACTATTGGGAGAAATGCAAATAGATGCTGAGCCACCATTGAAATCGTCGTAACCTGTTAAATCCATTCCGGTTTTCTCATCATACATAAGAAGTAACGGATATCTTACATTAATATCCATCTGAAAAGAATCGATATAAAAGGCGCGAGTTCGTTCGAGCCAAACCTTCATGCTGTCGGTATACATTGTGTCGCGCACAGAACAATAAATATCAAAATTTTCACTATGGTCTCGTTTTTTTATTTGAATTGTATCTGAACAAGTATAGAAATAATACAAAAAATTACTGAATGTTTCCGGGAAAGTTCCATATTGCCAGTAAATATCTTTATAACCGCAAAAAAGAGCTGACCACTCGAAGTAAGCAGTCAGAATATCCTTTTCTGATGTTGCATAAAAATTTCTAAAAGAAAGAAAATCATTGTGAGTTAAATGCTGAGGAAGTCTTTCTAAATAAGAAATAACAGAGTCTCGGTTTGGTCTGTATCCCTGTTCATAAAGACCAAAGCCTTCAATAAAATATGGTGGCAAGTAATCTTCTAATCCATCCCGGATAATTCTGTGTTTCACGGCATAAGCTGCAAAAGTGTTAACAGCCAATCTTTCAAGCGTCCCGTAGTAGCTTTGCTTTTCAGGAGAGTCTAAGGGAGAAAGAAAAATTGAGTATGTACTCCTGTTAAATGATCCTGATTTAATATTCAGTATTTCAGATGAAGTGAATTCAATATTTTGCTCTTCTGTATAGTAGACTTTTGTTTTTATGTTTTCATCCATGAAATTTTTAAGTTCGGGAATATTCCAATGACCACTATATTTTTTGTAGTTGTTTTCTAAAGCATCTTTTATTTGTAACCAATAATCAGATTCACTTTTAATATTTGTATAAAATTCAAAATGATCTGTTTCTCCGGTTTTAACATATATAACAGGTTTAAATCCTTTAATACTAAAATTGTCGAGTAAACAGTAAAGTGCATTGTCGGGAACTGATTCATAATGGAAAGCAAGATATAAAACATTGCTGACGGGAGTAATAACGATTTCGTCAATTGAATGCCAGATGCCCTCGTTCGGACCTAATGTATAATTCAAGGTTGTCCAGTTTGACTCTGATGAATTACCATTGTAAGAGTTTGTATAAAGTAATTCAGGCTTGGAACCTTGTCCATTGTATAGTATATCAAAATTCACTTTAATATTTTCAATGCCCGAACAATCAATCGGCTTAGTGATTAACCAGTCGTCTTGATTATTATCGCAGTTTTCAAATCGCAAACATTGCCCGCCATTACCTCCACCAAAGATTAAATGCCAATATTGCCAGCCGCTGAGGTTTTCTGTAGTCCATTTCGTAAAAACTGCATCGTTGGTTATTGTCTCTTCAAAATTGTCAAAAAAAGGAAGATTAATACTATCCTGGGCTTTAGTATTAATAAAAAAGAATAAACTGATTACTATTAATATGGGTGATTTGATTTTCATTTTTTCTAATGTTTTATATCATTGCGATAGGGAATACTAAAAAACTTAATTAACCACAGATTGCTTAAGCTGAATTATAATTGTAAAAAACTAAGTTTCATATTACACCTTTAAAGTAAACAATTATATTTATATTATTCAACAGTTAATGTTTTAATTTTTAGATCATTGATTGATATGCTCCTTCCGATTAAACTGTATTTAGCTTAATCTTACGAAGAATTCAACAATGCTAAGTCTTAACGGAAAGGAATTTTTCCGGCACAATGAGAAGCGTTTTACTTTTTAGTAATTGAAGAAAGCGATTAATCCTAACCCGACATTTTCTTATTAGAAATATATCTTATACCAACCCGAACCGAAAA
>CAYXJA010000133.1:0-4568 GCA_964465425.1 uncultured Prolixibacteraceae bacterium
TTTGTTTTTGAAATTCTGTGATTGGGGTATAAACATTACCTCTTCTTTATCAGATGTTCAAATGCAGTCAATGCTTAACATGGAGCATGGTGGAATGAACGAAATTTATGCTGATGCTTATCAAATTACCGGGAATGAAAAATATTTAATAGCAGCAAAGAGGTTTTCACACAACATTTTTCTTGAACCTTTGTCGCAGGGAATAGACAACCTTGACAATAAACACGCCAATACACAAATTCCAAAGTTTATAGGATTTGCAAGGATTGCAGAACTCACCGGTGATGAAAAATACTTGAACGCCGGCAAATTTTCATGGGAAACTATTACAACAAATCGTTCTTTGGCATTTGGCGGAAATAGTCGAAGAGAGCATTTTCCGGGTGTGAAATCTTGCAGCGATTTCATTAACGATGTTGACGGTCCGGAATCATGTAACTCATACAATATGTTGAAATTGACTGAAGATTTATTTCGCATTAAACCTTTAGCCATGTATGCCGATTATTACGAAAGAACAATATTTAATCACATTCTTTCTTCTCAGCACCCTGAACATGGCGGCTATGTTTACTTTACTTCAGCTCGTCCCCGTCATTACAGAGTTTATTCAGCTCCCGGCGAAGCTATGTGGTGTTGTGTTGGTACCGGAATGGAAAACCATGGAAAGTATAATCAATTTATATATACTCACTCAGGCGATTCATTGTTTTTAAATTTGTTTATAGCATCGGAATTAAACTGGAAAGATAATAAAGTTGTCATCAGACAGGAGACTAAATTCCCATACGAACAAAGTACAAAACTGATAATAAAAAAGGGGTCTTCGAGCTTTAAACTTATGATCAGGTATCCTGAATGGGTGAAAGAAGGTGCTTTAGATATTTCTGTAAATGGGAAAGCTATAAATTATTCAGAACTTCCTTCATCATATATAAGCATCGACAGAAAATGGGAAAAAGGTGATGTTGTGGAGGTGAAATTACCAATGCATAATAAAATAGAAAGATTGCCTAATGTCCCCGATTATATCGCTTTTATGCATGGACCAATTTTGCTTGGAGCTAAAACAAGTGCTGAAGATTTAAGGGGACTGATAGCCGATGATGGACGCTGGGGTCAATACCCGGGTGGAAAAATGTTGCCTGTCGACCAGGCTCCGATTCTGATAGAAGATGATATTCAAAACATTTCAAATAAGTTGTCGCCGATTAAGGATGAGCCTTTATGCTTTAATCTTAATGTGAAAATGGAAAATCCGATTGGTTTAAAACTGGAACCTTTCTCGAATATACACGATTCAAGGTATATGATATATTGGCTGGCACTTACAAATAAGGGATACCAATCTTATATGGATTCCTTGTCATTGATTGAAAAAGAGAAGATTGCAATTGAAAAGCGAACGATCGACTTTGTTGCTGCCGGAGAACAACAACCGGAGACCGATCATGCCATGCAAAAAGAAAAATCTAATTCGGGTAATTCAAATAATGAATTCTATCGCGATGCTCATGGTGATGGATATTTCAGTTACGAGATGAAAACAAATTCAGAAACTGGCCTTAGACTTATTGTCAGGTACTGGGGTGCTGAATGGGGAGGAAGAAAATTCGATATATATAT
Organism: uncultured Prolixibacteraceae bacterium; assembly: GCA_964465425.1. Lineage (GTDB taxonomy): Bacteria > Bacteroidota > Bacteroidia > Bacteroidales > Prolixibacteraceae > CAYMTR01. The sequence continues at coordinate 1,627 of CAYXJA010000133.1, forward strand.
TGATGATGAAAAGCTTTTAACCGAAGATAATACCGGACGTTGGAATCAATCAAGGTTTCAAAATATTGAATATGCGATCCCGGACTCCATGGTTAAGGGCAAGAAAAATATAAGGGTAAAATTCCGGGCAATTCCGGGAAATACTGCAGGTGCTGTATATTTCATTCGTTTAGTTAGAGAACAAGAATAAATTAAAAAGAAATTTCACTTTTTTTATTACTTATCAGATAATTGTTTGAAGTAGGGAATTCTTTTCTCATATTTGAATTTCTGAATATGTAATTGTTCAGATTTACAAATAGCTGTTTAAACATATGATTTACAAAGAATTTGGAAATTCAGGCGTTAAGATTTCTTCGCTTGGTTTTGGATGTATGCGTTTCCCGATGATTAAAGTTAACGGGAATCAGGTAATTGATGAAGATAAGGTGACTGAGATGATCAGGAGGGCTTATGAGTTGGGGGTTAATTATTTTGATAATGCGTACTTTTACAACAATGGATTAAGTGAAATTGCTTTGGGAAAAGCAATCAAGGGATTCAGGGATAATATTTTTATTTCTACCAAAAGCCCCGGACACCTGGTTAAAAAGAAAGGTGATTACAGACGAATTCTTGAAGAGCAACTAAAAAAGCTTGATATTGATTCAGTTGATTTCTACCATTTTCATGGAATAGGGTACGAAAATTTTCTTTCAACAGATAAGAATTCAGGTTGGTTGAATGATGCATATCAGGCGAAATCAGAAGGTCTGATAAAACGTATTTCCTTTTCTTTTCACGATGAACCGGTAAATATGATTAAACTTATTGATCTTGGCATATTTGAATCGGTTTTATGCCAGTATAGCGTTGTCGACAGGAGTAACGAAGATGCAATGGCATATGCGAAGCAGAAAGGACTGGGTGTTGTTGTAATGGGACCTCTTGGTGGAGGTCGGGTTACTGGTCTTCCTAAGGAGCTTACTGAAAAGCTGGGTATTCAAGTCAGAAGTAATGCAGAATTAGCGTTAAGGTTTGTTTTTGCCAACCCAAATATTGACTGTGCTCTTTCAGGCATGGAGAATATTAAAATGGTTGAGGAGAATGCCAGGATTTCATCACACAGGGAGCCGCTTTTTCCTTCAGAGGTTGAGGCCATAAATGCAATAATGGTTGAAAACGAAAAGTTGTCAAATCTCTATTGTACAGGCTGCAGTTATTGCATGCCTTGTCCGCAGGAAGTAAATATTCCGCATATTTTCAGAATGATGAACTACTACAGGGTTTATAATATTAAAGAATACGCTAAGAATGGTTATGCTGAAATAGGCACAAATGAATGGGTTCCGGGAACCAGAGCTGATTCTTGTATTGAATGCGGGCAGTGTGAAGATAAGTGCCCTCAGAAAATTCATATTATTGATCAGTTAAAAGAGTGTCATCAGGAATTAGGATAGTTTAAGTTTAGAAAGTTTAAAATTTAAGGTATACTGACTCAAAGAATTTTTCAATAAGCTTCTTAATATCAGATGAAGTTCCTTTGTAATTATTAATGATAATTGCAACTGAAACATCATTGCCTGATTGAGTTGTTAAGTAGCCGGCAAAACTTCTTACACGGGTCATTGAACCGGTTTTTAAGTGTGCCTTTCCTTTAAGGAATGAATCCTGGAAATAGTATTTCTGCGTTCCCTGCTGGCCACTTACAGGAATTGATTTGAGGAATACATTGTAGCTTGGACTTTTTTGATACATGTAATCCAGAATGTCGACCAGATTTTTCGCCGTTACAGCATTAAATCTTGAAAGTCCGCTACCATCTGACATGAAAAGGGTTTGGGTGTCTACTCCTCTGTTAGTCCAGAACTCCTTTATTGCAATTATGCCATCAGCAGTAGTGCCTTTGCCTTTTTGCTTGAGTCCTATATGCTTTAAAAGGTGTTCAGCGTAAAGATTTACACTTTCATGATTCAACTTTTCTATTATTTCTGAAAGAGGGGGAGATTTCCATTCAAGAATTTTTTTTGATTCATCTATTTTCTCGATATCTGTATGTTTTCTAACTTCTGAATTTCCATAGACTTTAATCAAAGAATCTGTCATTATAAGGTTTAATTCATTAGCAAGAAGCATTGCAGGATCGGGTATAGATGCTTTTACTGAAAATCCTTTTCTGCCTGAAGGTAAAGTTCCCTTGATAATCCGGTAGCTATCGTATGGACTTCCAAATATGTATGCGTTGTCTTTGTTTTCAGATGATGAAACGACTTCGTTTTTTAAAATGAGATTCGGGATTTTAGGAGAAATATTAACAATTTCAGTTTTCCCGACAATAGTATCAGAAGTATTGAATAATAACTCAAAAGTATTATCATATAATGCAATACCTTTTGCAGCAGATCCATAATAGTTACCAATATCTTCCCAAATCCATGTTCCGGGTATCTCCTGATCACTAAAGATGAAGGGATCGACGATGATACTACCTGTAATTGTATCTATTCCATTACTTTTTATTGCATGAACCCATTCTGAAAGAAATTTCTTTTTTTCATTGTTTTTATTGAATAGTGAAGACCCCAATGTTGGATCTCCTCCTCCGGTAATTATCAGATTTCCTGAAAGAGTCCCGTTTGAAATCATTCCGTCTGTCCATATAATAGTTTTAAAAGTATAATCACTGCCAAGTAACTGCAGGGCTGTAGCCGAAGTAATCAACTTCAATGTTGAAGCAGGAGTTATACATAATTGGGGATCTGAAGCTTGAAGTGTTTTTCCGGTTTTACTTTCTGAAACGTAAATGCTGACAGTTGCATTTTCTATGGCGGGTGAATTTATGAAATCAGAGATATTGGAATTTTTCTTTGGTTCACTTGCAGTAGTTGTTAATGTTAAGCAGAATAATATGAAGATTAATAATAATTGTTTCATGGGTATTATTTTTAATTGAAAGAAACAAA
>CAYXJA010000134.1:0-4563 GCA_964465425.1 uncultured Prolixibacteraceae bacterium
CCTGCACATTCAGTAGTATTGGTTCAACTTAAAGCTAACTAATATAAAAACTCGTTATGAAAAAAGTATTTAATTTATTTTTGGCAGTATCAATTCTCTTTTTATTAGGTAGTTGTAATAAAACTAATCCTTTTACAGAAACTGCAAATAATATAAAAGTAGAATCTTTCAATAAAACTATAGACGGAGCAAATGTTTCACTATACGAATTGAAAGGAACTAACGGCATTGCAATGAAGGTGACAAATTACGGTGCTCGTGTTGTTGCTCTTTGTGTACCTGATAAGAATGGTAATCCTGTTGATGTTGCTTTAGGTTACAATAGTGTTGATGAGTACATTAACAATGTTGAAAATTTCTTTGGAGCATCTATTGGCAGATATGGAAACAGAATAGGTGATGCAAAATTTTCACTTGACTCAGTTGAATATACACTTGCTGCAAACGATGGAAAAAATCATTTGCACGGAGGAGTAAAAGGATATTGTGATGTTGTATGGAATGCAAATAAGATAAGTGATTCAAAAATTGAGTTCACATATTTATCTGCTGATGGTGAAGAAGGATACCCTGGAAATCTGAATATAACAATGACTTATGAACTCACTCCTGCAAACGAATTCAAAATTGAATACAAAGCTACAACTGATAAGAAAACTATATGTAATCTGACTCACCATAGTTATTTCAATTTGTCGGGAGAAGGAAGTGAAACTATTAATGATCACATTCTTACTATCAATGCTGATAATACAACACCAGTTGATTCTACATTAATACCAACAGGTGAAATTATTTCAATAAAAGGAACTCCAATGGATTTTACTGTTCCAACAGCTATTGGTGAAAGAGCAGATGCTGATTTTCAGCAGTTAAAGTATGGAAAAGGATATGATCATAACTGGGTATTAAACAGAACAGGGTCTGGAATTGAGACTGCTGCTATTGTTGAATCACCTGTGACAGGTATTAAAATGGAAGTTTTAACTGATCAACCGGGGCTTCAATTCTATGCAGGTAATTTTCTTGATGGGGGAGTAACCGGTAAATCTGGTAAACCCTATAAATTCAGAAGTGGATTTTGTCTTGAAACACAGTGTTTTCCTGATTCTCCTAATAAACCTCAATTTCCTTCTGTGGTTCTTGAACCCGGTCAGGATTATTATCATGTATGCATTTATAAATTCTCATCCAAATAGTTAGTAGGTTATTAGTAATTGGAAGGCCATCCTTTTTTAAGGGATGGCCTTTTTATTAGTGTTTATGGTATTCAGATGGGGATACTTTAAAGAATTTTCTAAATATTCTGCTAAAATATTTTGGATCGTTAAAACCTACAGAATATGCTATTTCGCTGACCTGCATATCTCCCGGTTTTAAGAGTTCAACAGATTTTTTCAATCTGTAGACATTGACAAAATCATTACAGGAAAGTCCTGTAAGGGCTTTTAGTTTTTTGTATAGTTGACTTCTGCTGACAAACATTTCAGAAGCAAATTGCATAACATCAAAATCAGGTTTGCTGTAGTTCTTTTCAACTATCTCGTTAACCTTACTGAGAAATTGACTGTCAAGCTTTGATAAAGTTAATTCATCCGGATTAATGTTTTCTGCTGAATTGTATCTGTTTTTAAGTTTCTTTCTGTTTTCAATGATAGCAGTAACTTTAGCAATCAATATATCAATATTGAAAGGTTTGGAAATATAATCATCTGCTCCATATTCAAGGCCTTCAACAAAATCTTCAACTTCTCCTTTAGCAGTTAATAATACAACCGGAATATGACTGGTGTATAAATTGTTTTTGATTTTTCTGCAAAGATCCAAACCATTCATCACGGGCATCATGATATCACTTATAACAAGCGAAGGTTCTTCTTCCTTGACAAGTTCGTAGCCGATTAATCCGTTTTCTGCTTCAATAACTTTAAAGTGTTCTGACAAATTTGAACATATAAAAGATCTCATATCAGGATTGTCTTCAACAACTAATATAGTTTCATTTTCTTCCAGATTATAATTGCTGCTTAATAGTTGGTTGTCGTCATCATTATCAGAAATAAGATTAATCTTGTCTTTTAAGTCTGATTCATATTCGTGCTCACTATATTCGATTTCATCTTCATTGAAAGCATTTTTTGAAACAGGTATAATAACAGTGAAAACACTACCATGACCGGGTTCACTTTTCACTTCTATTTTGCCGTGCAACGCATCAACAAGGTCTTTTACAAGAGAAAGACCTATTCCTGTTCCGGAAATTCCTTGAGTACGGTTTTCCGATACCTGATAAAAGCGATCGAATAACCTTTCTATATGTTCTTTTTGAATTCCGGTACCGGTGTCTTTAACAGATAAAGTAAGAAAATGGGTATTGTTAACGGTTGACATATAGGCATCCAGATATATCTGTTCCTGTTTTGGTGTAAATTTGAATGCATTAGAGAGAAGATTGTATAGGATATGTTCTAATTTTTCTTTGTCAACCCATGCTTCAGTTGAATCGCAGGTTATTTTGTTTTTATAATTAATCTCATTCTTTTGAGCCAAAGAATCAAATGAATAAAATATTTCAGAAATAAAATTGGCGATATTTGTCTTTTCGATTTTCAGTTTTTGATTACCTGTTTCAATCTTTCTGATTTCAAGCAGTTGATTAATAAGTAAAAGAAGTCTCTGGGCATTTCTTGTGACTAGCTTAAGAACTCCAACAGCATCATCTGAAGTATTCATTTTAGTTATAAGCCTTTCAATTGGAGATATGATTAAAGTTAATGGAGTTCTGAATTCGTGAGAAATGTTTGTAAAAAAATACAATTGTTGCTTATTTATTTCTTCAACCTTGTTATTAAGAACAATCAATTCATCTCTTTGGGAAGAAATTTCATTGTTCATTTTTTCAAGTTCTTCTTTCTGATGTTCAATCTGAGTTTGTCTTCGTTCTAGTTTCTGATTTGTCAAAATAAGTTCATCAGCTTGTTTTTCAAGCATTACTTTTTGTTCTTCAATTTGTTTTGTTCTTTGATGTACCTTTTCTTCGAGTGATTTCTTTTGATTTATAATTCTTTGCATCTGATACTGTATTGTAAAGAAAGTTGCAAGAAGAACAATTATAATGAAGAGTATTCTGAACCAGGTAGTTTTCCAGAAGGGAGGAGTAATTATTATTGTGATTTTGGTTGGATTATAATTCCAAATACCATCACAGTTTGAAGCTTTAATAAAAAAATCAAATGTCTTTGCCGGAAGGTTATTGTAAGTAGCAAAGCGTCTTTGAGCAGGCACAATAATCCATTCTTTATCAATATCTTTCATCATGTAAGCAAAATTTGTTTTTTCAGGAAGGTTAAAGTCAAATGATGAAAAGTCGAAAGAAAGGTTATTATCGCGATAGGTGAGCAATATTGTATCGGAAGTATATATAGGTTTTCTTAAAACAATCTTCTTATGTATTTTATCTCCGCTTTTTATTTCGGTATTGAATATTTTAAGTTTAGTAATCTTAGGTGAGTTAAGGTGTTTAAATTCAATTATTTCTTTGGGATTGAAATAATTAAGTCCTTCAGTTCCTCCAAAATATAAAACGCCTTCATTATCACGGAAAGAGGCAGACCAATAAAACTGATTGTTTAACAATCCGTCTTGCTTATAAAAGTTTCTGAACAAAAGTGATTCCGGGTTAAATTTAGAAAGTCCATAATCAGTACTAATCCATATGTTTCCCCATTTATCTTCCTGAAGACAATAAGTTACATTATTCGATAATCCGTCTTTTTGTGAATAAGCAGTACATTTCAGTGTTCCATCCTTTTGAACATTAATTTTGCAAAAGCCATTACCGTATGTGCCGGCCCAGATATTTCCTTTTGAATCTTCTATTAGAGAGATTATATAATTCCCGGGAAGAGATAAGGAGTCATTAGCAATATTTGTGAAGAACTGTAAATTTTCAACTTCAAGAACAGGATTTTCGATTTCTTTAATTGAGCCTGCTGGGAATCTGAAGAGTCCGTTTCTGGTTCCTGCCCAATAATAATCTTTTGAATCTTTAAGTAAGCATCCTACTTCTGTTATTTGAGGAATAGAAGATGATGAAGGTGAAACGAGTGTTGTAAATGTATGATTATCATAGTTCAAAACAGAAAGTCCTCCCTGAGCTCCTATAACCAGAAATCCTCTTTGATCATTCCATAACGCTGATACGAAATAATCTACAAGGTTATTTCTGTATCCGGGAGTCGTTGCTGTAATTCTTTGAATGGATGGATTTTCCGGAGAACCTTTAAAACAAGTTAAGCCTCCTCCCCATGATCCAACCCAAAGGTTACCGTCGCTGCCTCTTAAAATTGATGATATGTAATCACTGCTTATAGTACTTGTATTAAATCCGTTATATCTGTAATGAGAGAATTTCCCTGTTTTAATATTTACGGAGTTTAGTCCACCACCTGCTGTACCTATCCAAAGAATGTTATTTTCCTTATATATTGAATTGACAGTATTAACATTCAAACTATTGGAGTTATTGGGATCATTGGTGAAGAAATCAAATTGTTTCTGATG
>CAYXJA010000135.1:0-4553 GCA_964465425.1 uncultured Prolixibacteraceae bacterium
TTATGTCCAATTACAACAGCTTCTAATTTGCAGCTTAACTGATCTGCAAGGGATCTTCCTTTTGTAAGTAACTCAAGACTCACTTCGGCTACTTTCCCTTCATCTATTTCACAATAAACAAATATGTTGTTCATCCTTTTATTTTTTAATTTGTTAGTTTGTTAACCTATTGTATGACTATCGATAAGTTCTTTCATTAACAGGTTTATTTCAGCATCTGTGGGCTCAATTTTCCTTGCATCTTTAGCCTGTAATACAACATTGTCAATTTTCTTAACTTTTGTAGGAGAGCCTGAAAGTCCTAATTGTATATGGTCAACTTCAACTTCGTTTACTGTCCATTCCTGTATGTTCAAATACGGACGGTCATTATATAAACTCAAATAATCTTCATTCGCTGCTTGTCTTTCAGTAACAGTTTTAGCATGCTTATATTTCATAATAAGTCTTGCATTTCTTGCCCTGCATGAAGGAGCTGAACCTGTTACTGTTATCAGTACCGGAACCGGAGCTTTTACTATTTCAATTCCGTTTTCCAATCTTCTTTTAAGTGTTACACTCTTTGAATCAATGTTTTTGATTTCTTCAACATAGGTCACTTGCGGTAATTTCAATTTCTCAGCTACCTGTGGTCCTACCTGTGCAGTATCTCCATCTATTGCCTGGCGTCCGCAAATAATTATATCAAATTTGCCGTATTTTAAAATTGCTCTTGACAATGCGTATGATGTTGCTAAGGTATCCGAACCGGCAAATGCTCTGTCGGTTAATAAAAACCCGTCATCAGCACCTCTGAACATACCTTCACGGATAATGTCAGCAGCCCTGCCCGGTCCCATTGTCAGAATTGATATTACAGAACCCGGAAATTGATCTTTGATTCTTAATGCTTGTTCCAGAGCATTGAGATCCTCAGGATTGAAAATTGCCGGCAAGGCAGCTCTGTTTACTGTACCATCAGCTTTCATCGCATCTTTGCCAACATTTCTTGTGTCAGGAACCTGCTTGGCTAAGACAACTATTTTAAATGTTTTCATTATGATTTATTTTGATATTTTATTATTGCTTTTTTTAAAGGCCAACAAATATAAAAAATGACCTAGCACAAAACAAACATCAAAATTTCACGGAAGTCATACTATACGCGGATTTTAGAGCAAAAATGAAAGGTTTTTTTCAGATTTTATTCTTGCAGACTTAGTCGTTCTTAACTTCAAAACAATTAACTTATTGATTCAAATTTTCCCTTTTATTTTTTATCAAGAGACTTATTTAGAATGAGTTTTAATTAAGTTATTGTTTTTCCAAACGAACAGAGTTCATTATATCAGGTGTGTCTTCAATTATTCTAAGTAATTTATTGAAATTGCTGATATTTTGTTTTCTTAATTTGTTCTCTTTAATGAGCTTTCTGATTTCCTTTTTCTTTTCAGGGAAAATTTTGTAGATATACCTGTATCTTAATTTAATTTCCTGAGGAGTATCGTTTATAATTAAAAAATACGACTTTTTTGAATAAACCTTTTTCTTTGAGCTTAAGTCGTTGGGTGAAATTACTTCAGCAAAATGCTTTATAATTAAACGAATGCGATTATCATAAGCAACTTCTACAAATTGATTGCTTTTTAATCTGTATCCTAATTCTTTTCCTGTGTATTTTATGAATAATGTGCTGTCTGAATTACCAACTTTATACTTGAACTTATTAATTGTTTCCTTATCAATTGTAAATACTCTTAATAATCCATCATTATAGAATATCAGGTCATTATCAATTAAATTAAGTTTGGTTTTTATATTTTTAGCTACTTGTCCGTTTTCCAGAAACAAATCAGTGTCTATCCAATCTTCTATTAAATAAGGAGAACCATCCAAACCTACAGGATGCATGTATAATTTACCGGTTAGGTTTACTTTCTCAGGAGGTATTTCAGCAAATTCATCTGTTTTTGCAGTTGTATTTAAAAATACTTGAATTAAAAACAGAAACAGGAATATTTTTTTTATCATCTTTTTCTTCATTTTTTTTATTCTATATCAAATTCATAAACAGATCTATGAATTTCTCCCTCTGAGTCAATTGATTCGGCTACGGCTACATATTTGCCTTTTTCATACGAACTATGAACCAGTATTTCATTGTCAGTTGCATTTTCATCTAACTTTGGATCCCAATATAGAACATCCCGGAAGTCAGCAAAATTTATGTCCTTATCTATTCTGTTACTTTTATATTCATCAGAGTTGTAAAATGTTTCCACAGGTATCCTTATTGCATTCTTTGGTAATGACAATTCATTAAATTTTTTAGAATATGTAAAAATTGAAACTGCACCTTCAATATATAAATCACCGTAACATCTTGTTTCAGATATAGTTTCTACTTTCTTTATTTTGGATGATCCCAGATGCAAAATGTCTTTTACTTCAAAGACAGGAACTCCGTCTACCAATAACCATGGGTTATCAAAATTTCCAATCTTGTTAGGATTAAAAACCCTTAAACTATACTGATCTTTTGATTTTCTAACTTTGCAAATAGGGAGTATCTCTTTTGCCATTTCTTCAAAACCTGACATGTCAAAATAATCGTCAGGATATATGATCTCTGATGTTTTTCCATAAAACGGATACTTTGAGGTCGTATCCGGATTATTTTCTGTAATATCTGTGTTGTAAATTTTATGAAGTATGGCTCTTTGTATTGTAAGTTTGATGAATTCATTATTCTCTACTTCTGAAGGAATGTAAAAAGGTATCCTGGCAGGAGGATCAAGTAATCCGGGATAAATTTCCAGTTTATAATCTTTATCTTTTGTCATTGTCTGGATTATTACATCTTTTTTCCCGTATAGATCACCCAAATGAAAATAAAATTCTCCCTTAGAATCTGTCTTTGAGTATATTATCTGAGGAATAGTGTCAGGTGTTGAAAAAAGCACATATTCATCAGATATTGGCTGATTATTGCTTTTATCTTTTATTATTCCGGATAAAGTGAGGTCATTATATATTTTGTTTTTGAAATTAGATGCGTATTCTACTTTTTCTTCCCAAATATAATCCTGGGGTTTATTCATTGCATTTTCAGGTACTTTGAACACTGAAAATGATAACCCTGATTGTGAGTCCGATAAGTTATTGTTTATTTTAATCTTGATGGCTTCTTTTGTTGAGAACCTGGACTTAGTTGTTTCAAGTTTTATTTTATTTCCTAAAGGTTGAGGAATGATACTTGTCTGATCTAAAGGAGTGTTCTCAGGTATTTGTTTTCTTAACTCGTTAGTCTTGTTGTTCCCGAAACGATTTATAACCGTAACTAATTTTGATGTTATTTCTGCTTTACCATTATAATTGCCGGTATATGCCCTTAACAGGTATATGCCTGTTTCAAGTGAATCTGGAATATAAATATCTCCTTCCCAATGATTATTATTTCTTAAAAGGATCCTTGATGTAATTACCTCTCCTTCACCACATAAATCTACAAACAGTATTCTTTGATGTTCATTGTTGTTGTAAGAAACCAAAGAATTCTTAAACCAAATAGTTTCTCCGGATACAAATATTGTTTTATCTGTTTGTAATTTCTGCACGCTTTTATCAGGAGTCACTTCTCCTTTAACAGTTATGCAAACAATGCTTAGTATTGATAGAAAAAAAAGATATATAATTCTCATACTTTTCATTTAATAATTTTAATACCAAAACTCAGGTATCTGTCCCAAAAAACAATCTTCTTGCTCAGTAACTACCGGCATGAAATCAACAATCTTTACTTTATTGAAAGAATCTGATCCGATTTTGCCTGATATTATCATGCTACTATATGATGCAACTGTAAAATATCCAAATGCTTTCTTTGTTGAGTCATTAGCGCAATATATATTTCCATATATCTGTTCTTCAATAGGATCAAATAATTTACCCGAAGCTTCACTTTGATTTTTTATCCCTTGCCAAAACGTTGAGGCTTTTTTTGAAATCACATATTGACGCAACTGATAATAAAAGCTTGAAACATAAACATTCTGAACTGTTGGAATTATTACCAGTGGAGGATCAAAATCAGGAATAAACCTCGTGGAGTCTAAAGGGAACGGACTAAAAGCATAATAAGAAAGAAAATGTATATCTGATAATGGTAATTCTGTTATGTAATCATCACGATCATAATCATATACATAAATTTGATTTGAATTCATTCTCTTCCAGCAGTAATAATTGAATTCCGATGCTCCGCTTTTACTTAATACATAATAATTCGACAAGGCATTCCATTTATATAGAAATCCAACTTTTTCATCTTCAGGCTCGTGTGGTATTATTGAAAAAGAAATGCCATCATAATCCCTTGCTACAGGCTGCCCCCAATAGTCTAAATTTATATCTCTGTAAACAGAATCTTTAAGAAATATAGAGTCAATTGGAGATTTGGCAGGCATTTTTTCCCATTCAGATTTGTATTCCTCACCTTTGGATGTAATGACCTTGACATAGAATTCTTCCGAAGGTGTAGTCTTTATTTTTTCTATTGTTTGATATACTCCCCT
>CAYXJA010000136.1:0-4511 GCA_964465425.1 uncultured Prolixibacteraceae bacterium
TATATCAAAGGAGTTGATGAAGAATATCTTGATATGAGTCCCCTTGATTCAATGATGTATGATGGAAAGTTGATGCTATTCGATGGGAATTTTCATTATGCAGTAATTGGAAGAGGTTTAAGCTATAATCTTGGGGCTTCAGCTAATTTTATTCATCCTTTATTTATTTCTGTTCCCAAGAAAGGGACAAGCAGAAATATATTATCAAATCCATTTAATCAGGAATATTTTTTCTTATCAGGAGTATATTCAGTTAATCAACAGGAAGTTGACGATATGTATGCTTTGATTTCAATAGAAAAGGCAAGGGAATTACTTGAAATGGGAGAAAATGTTACGGCTATTGAGTTAAAACTGAAAGAGGGTAGTGATATTAAGAAATTTCAGAGAGAGACACAAAAGTTACTGGGAGATAAGTATAAGGTTTTGAACAGGTATCAGCAGCACGAGGATTACTATAAGGTTGCAGAAAGCGAAAGGTTCTTTATATTTTTGATACTGACTTTTATTTTAATTATAGCATCTTTCAATCTTGCAAGTTCAATTGCTATGCTGATAATAGACAAGAAGAAAGATATTAATATATTGATTAGTTTGGGTTTAACAAAGAAAGATTTGGGAAGGATTTTTCTTTTTGAAGGTATTCTGGTTTCTTTTATTGGAGCGATAACCGGAATTATTGCCGGAGTATTTTTATGTTTGGGACAAATTCATTTTGGATGGTTAAAATTCCCCGGATCTTTTTCAGTTGAGAATTATCCTGTTGATATTCGTTTTGGGAATCTTGTTTTAATATTTATAACAGTTATAATAATAGGAGCAATTGCTTCATGGCTGCCGGTCAAGTTTTTACCTCAAAGGTTTTTCCAGTTGAGGGAGGATTAAAATCATCTGTATTTTTCAAGAGAAAACCAGAATGTTGTGCCTTTACCTAGTTGGCTTTCAACATTAATCTTTGAACCGTTAAGTTTAAGGAATTCATTACAAATAACTAAGCCTAATCCTGTGCCACTTTCACCTGAAGTACCGGTTTTAGAAGAAATGTTTTCAATTTTAAAGAGATTAGCAACTTCACTTTCTTTCATTCCAATTCCAGTATCAGATATTTTAAAAATAACATCATGCCCCTTTGATTCAACCTTAACCTCCACTGTACCTTCAGGATTAGTAAATTTAATAGCATTAGTTACTAGATTTCTTAGGACAGTTTGAATAGTATTCTTATCCGCAATGACTTTTAATTTTGTATCAAACGGAAGTATTAGTTTGATGTTTTTATTGAGAGCCAACTCATCGCATAACGTTTCAACATTAATAAGTAAATCATCAACAGGAATAGGTTTCTTTTTAATAGTAATTCTGTTGGTTTGGGTTTGAGCCCAAATTAAAAGGTTATTAAGCAATTCAAGTGTATTAGAAGATGACTTATGGAGTGAGTTGAGATAAAGCTTTATTTTATCATCTGATGCAGTATCGTATTGCATAAGAATTACCTCAATAAGCTGGTCAATTGAAGTAACCGGGTTACGGAGGTCGTGACTTATGATTGAAAAGAATTTATTCTTGGTTTCATTGGCAAGTTCCAGATCTTGTTTTTGTTTCTCGATATGTTCCTTTTGTTTTTCGATTTCAGAAGTTCTTTCATGAACCTTTTGTTCAAGGAGTAATTTGGCTTTAAAAAGATTTTTATATCGGTTTTGAATATAAATCAATATCAGAAACGCAAGTAGTAACAACATAGAAATTCTGAAGATCCATGTTTGCCAGAAGGCAGGATGCATAAATATTTTAATGTCCGTACTTTTCTCAGATATTAATCCGTCTCTGTTACATGATTTTACACTGAATGTATATTCTCCGGGGAAGAGGTTTGTATATTGTACAAAGTTATTGGAATAGTCGGCTTCTCTCCATTCATTATCAAAGCCTGATAATTTGAAATAGTACTTATTCAGGGATGATGGATTAAAATCCATTGATGAGAAATAGATTGTAATGATTCTGTCTTTCCTTTTGAGATGTATTTCTTCAGCTATATCAATCGATTCAGAAATGTTTTTATTGTTGGGTTTTGAAATTAAAATACCGGAGATATTAAGGCCGGTAATAATCGTCTTTTTAACCAATTTATCAATAATAAGACTATCGGTATTTGCATAATTAACACCTTCAACGCCACCGGCATAAATCAACCGTGAATCTTTTTCCCATAATAAAGCTCCCTTATTGAACTGGTTATTTTTCAATCCGTTGTGGCGGTAGAAGTTTTGGACATTACCAGTTTTTCTTTGAATGAATGATATACCTGAAATAGAAGTAACCCAAATGTTTCCATTGTCATCAGTAACAATTCCCTGAATAACGTTATTTGAAAGTAAGTCGAGGGAAACTATTTTTGATATTTTTTCTTTTGAAGGTATAAATAGGTAAATCCCTGAGCCATCAGTAGAAATTAAAATAGAATCAGGATTTTCAATATAAATATCCAGTATTCTTTCTTTTGGAAAATCAGGAAATGATTCGCTGAAGCTGTAAATTTTCTTTGATTCATTATTGATATTAAACCTTATCATACCAATACCGATATCTGCTACCCATAATATTGAATCACAAAGTTCAAGGTCGAAAATACTATTCCTGAACTGATCTTTTTCATCGAAGTTAATGGATGTATATGTTAATGTTTTTTTATCTACTTTTTTTATTCCGCCTCCCCATGAGCCTCCCCACAAGTAATCCTCATTCTGAGCAATAGCAAATATAGCATGACTCCAGTCGTCATTTCTGTTTTTGAGCTTAGTAAATTTTTTAGTTTCAGGATTAAACCGGCTAATAAAACCACCATCGGTTCCAATCCAGATATTACCATCCAGGCACATTTCAAGAGTAAGAATTGAATTACTGCCAAGTTCGGGATTGTTTTTCACGGTATAATTTTCAGTTTCACCTGTTTTAAGGTTGTATTGCCACAAACCTTGTCCACGGGTTCCAATCCACAGGTTCTCTTTATTCTTTATTAAAGAAAAAGCATTAATTTCATCGGGCAGTGGAGAAACAGGGTCTTGTATTTTTAAACTTTCAAACATTTTTTCCTTTAGAGAAAGCATATAAAGGCCATTATCAATTGTCCCTATCCATAAGTAATTAAAGTTATCTATGAACATGAGATTAATTGCATTAGAGCCAAGGCTGTTTAAATAAAATTTATTTTTTTTATACTGAGACTTCTCACCGGTATTGATATCAATCTTATATAATCCGTCTTGCCAGGTACTTACCCATATGTTTTCATTTTCATCAATTGCAATATCAGAAAGGAGTTTATTATTAAAAAAAGATGGATCCTTAAGAAGTTTAATCTGGGAATCGTATTTTGGGTTTAGTTTGTATAGATTACCTGTCCATGTTACGAATAATAAGGTACCGTTTTTTTGTTGAGCAATGCCTTTAATGGAGCCAATTTCAGAGAAATTTTCCTGATCTTTAAAAAGGCTCATGTATTTAATTTCTTCAGTTTCGGAATTTATGCGGAATACTTCACCCTGGTTTAATCCAACCCATATGTATCCTTCCTGATCGCACAGCATTTTTGTAACGTTGGAATTTATCCTTTTATATGGATCAGCTTCAGAAATGTCAAATCGTTTGAAAAGGCCTGTTTTTTTATTGTATTTGCTAACACCTTCTCCGATAGTGCCTATCCATATATTTCCTGATTTATCTTCAGTTATGGCAGAAATATTTAATCCTTCATTATTTAATTTCGATTGTTTGATTCTCTTGAAGCTATTGGTTTTTCTGTCATATTTGTTAAGTCCGCTACCAATGGTGCCAATCCATAATTCGTCATCAGAGTCTACAAAAAGTGAGTAAATAAAGTTTCCGGATATTGAAGTAGAATCATCCGGATTATTTATGTAGTTTACAGTGTTATATCCGTCAAGTCTGTTTAATCCGAAGTTTGTTCCAACCCAAATATATCCTAGTTGGTCACGGGCTATTGCTTCAATAGTATTATGAAAAAGCTTATCGTTACTTGTGTTGAAACAAATAAAATCTTCATTAGTATTTTCTCCAAGCGCACAGGAAAAAACAAAAAACAATATTAGAAAGACGAAATTCTTCATCTTTTATATCGTTATGTGATTAAATTATAAGACAAATTAAGGAAATAATTTGATATAAAGTAACCTTAACGTTGATATTTATGAGAAGGCATTGTGGGTAATACTTGAAAGAAATAATCAGCTAAAGTGAAAATAATTTATAGCTGATTTCATATTTTCAGCTTGTTTTAAAAGTTCTTCAGAATTGGCTGATAGTTCTTCAGAAGTTACAGAATTTTGTTGAGAAACATTGTTTAGTTCGATAATTGCATTATTTATCTGATCGGCACCTTGTGATTGTTCCTGGCTTGCCATAGAGATCTGTTCAACCAGTTCATTTGATAGTTTTATTTCAGGAGAAAGTTCACCGAGAAGTTGTCCGGTTTCTTTTGATGTTTCGTAATT
>CAYXJA010000137.1:0-4509 GCA_964465425.1 uncultured Prolixibacteraceae bacterium
TTGACAAACAATAGTTGTAAAATACCTGCAGAATCATAGCTACGATAAGACCAAACACTGTTGTGATAAGTGCGATCTTAATACCACCGGCAACAAGTGTCGGGCTAATATCACCTGCTACTTCAATAGCATCAAAAGCGGCGATCATACCGATAACTGTTCCAAGGAATCCGAGCATAGGGCCTAATGCAATAAAAAGACCTACCCAGCTTAAATTTCTTTCAAGTAAACCGGCCTGAACACTACCATATGAAAGAATTGATTTTTCAATAACTTCAACTCCTTCTGCGTGACGATCCAACCCCTGATAGAATATACTTGCAACTGGTCCTCTTGTGTTACGGCAAACATCCTTTGCTGCTTCGAATCCACCTTTTTCAAGGGCTGCTTCAACATCAACCAATAATTTTTTAGTATTGGTAGTAGCAAGGTTCAAATAAATAACACGTTCAATTGCCAATGCCAAACCCAAGATAAGACAAAGCAAAATTGATGTCATAAAGCCAGGTCCACCTTCGATGAATTTCTGTTTCAATGCGCTGTGCATTGATTGTCCTTGTTCAGCTGTTACAGCTTCTTCTTCAATCTTGTCAGCTGCAACATCAGCTGCAGGTTGAGCAGCAGGTGCTACTTGTTCTGTTGCCGGAGCTGCAGTTTCCTGAGCTTTAACAATGACCGATGATCCCAAGACGAACACCGAAAGAACAGCTATTAATGCAAATAATTTTTTCATGATTCTTTTTAAAATTTATTCAACAATTATTCTTACTATTTCTTTTATTTTAATTAAACATTATTTCACTTTTGCGGAGAGAGGGGGATTCGAACCCCCGGTTCCGTTTCGCGGAACACACGCTTTCCAGGCGTGCCAGTTAAGCCACTCCTGCACCTCTCCCTAATACTCAAACAATTAAAATGCAAGAGCCTACTTTTATTATTTTATTGAACCTCTGATAATAATACCTGATTCAGATTTCAATTCTTTACCAAATATCACCTACAACTTTTCAAATGAAAATTTGAGGGCTGAAAATTACAAAAAAAAATATAGAATCAGCAAATCTATACAGTTATTTCTCCTCTCATATTTTTATTTATGCTTTTTCTTATCTCTTCCTGGCTTAATCCCTTTCCTAATAAGTACATCATCTTCGTCACGGCTGCCTCTGTCGTCATGTCGTAACCGCTCATTACTCCTGCCTCTAAAAGATTTAAACTGGTCTCATATAAACCCATTGATACTTTTCCCCCTGCACACTGACTGATATTTAAAACTATTATCCCCCTGTCAACTGCTTCCTTTATTGTCTTAGTCATCCAGGGTATATTAGGAACATTACCACTCCCAAACGACTCCAAAACAAGTCCTCTTAATCCTTTTATCGCTATTATCTTTTCCATTATCGGCCTGTTGATACCCGGAAATATCTTTATAATTACGACATGAGTATCAAGCTGATTGTTAATCCTGAGCTCTTCATTGTCAGGTGTCATTATAAACTCTTCGAAATAATGAATATCTACTCCCGCCTTTGCCAGAGGAGGATAATTCTTCGAATCGAAAGCCCGGAACTGCTCTGAATCAATCTTTGAAGTACGGTTACCTCTAAGCAATAATGAATCGAAGTATATACAAACTTCAGGTACCATTGCTCTCCCATCCGCTTTCTTTGCTGCTGCTATCTCAACAGCTGTCAGCAGATTTTCTTTTCCGTCAGTTCTCAAAACTCCTATTGGCAATTGTGATCCTGTGAAAACAACCGGCTTACTAAGGTTTTGAAGCATAAAACTTAATGCTGAAGCTGTATACGACATTGTATCAGTGCCATGCAAAACAACAAATCCGTCAAACTTTTTATAGTTGGCATAAATAATAAGTGCAAGCTTATTCCAGTGCTCAGGTGTTATATTTGAAGAATCAAGAGCAGGCTCGAATGATATTGAAGAAATTTCATATCCAAACTTCAACAACTGTGGTATCTCATTTGATAACTGTTCAAAATTAACCGGTAACAAAGAACCGTCTTCCGGCCGCTGAACCATGCCAATAGTACCCCCTGTATATATTATCAGAATTGAAGGCCGCATAATTATGTTTCGACAAATTTAAATTAATTTGCCCAATGCGCATTAAATAAATCGGATTGATTTAAACTGATTTTAATTTTTCAAATATCTGGAATGCAGAATAATCAGTTATTAGTTCAATTTCTTTTGAAGACATTGAATATACTTCCGAAATTTTTTGAAGAATCAATGGAAGATAGCCGCTTTCATTTCTTTTACCCCTGTACGGCACTGGTGCAAGGTAAGGGGAATCTGTCTCAAGTACTAAATCTTCGGGTTTCAAATTAGCAATAAGGGCATCTACTCCGGAATTTTTGAATGTCACTGTTCCTCCCACTCCAATTTTGAACCCCATTTCTAATACTTCTTTTGCTTGATCATAATCGCCCGAAAAACAATGAAATATCCCTTTCATCCCTTGAACATATTCAAGTTTCAGATTTTTCATTACCACCTCAAATGAATCTCTGACATGAATAACAACCGGCATCTTCAATTCTGCAGCTTTCTTAAGTTGCTGACGAAAAACATATTCCTGCTCCTCAACAAAAGTTTTATCCCAGAATAAATCAATACCTATCTCCCCTATTCCGAAGAATTCTCTCTTGTTGAGCCAATAGTTAAAAACTTCAAGTTCCTGCTCAAAATCTTCCTTAACTGATGTTGGGTGAATTCCTATTAATGGGAAACATATATCAGGATAATTATCAGCAACATCAAGCATTGGCTTTATTGATGAGCTGTCAATGTTTGGCGTAATAATTTTGCTGACTCCGGCTTGTTTTGCCCTGGCAATTGCTTCTTCAATTTCACCCCGGTAGTCCTCAGAATATATATGTGAATGAGTATCTATCAAAATAAAAAATTTCGACAAAAATATGATTTAAGAAAGTGTAAGTAAATATTTTAAATAAAAGAAATCGTTATTTTATCATTAACTTAATCTTTACAGAAATAAGCATTGGAATGTTTTCAATTTTATAAAGGATAGCTCGTTAAAATTGTATTTTCTTAATATTTAATGCTTTGCTATACTTTTTAATACCTTTTAAAAATGGCTAAAAGATCGAATTGTTATATCATCAAAGTATTATATGCGGTATTATATATTGACACATTCCCATATTTTAATATATTTACATACCATTATTAAGAAAATAATATAGCTTAATAAATAGTTATTATAATGGTTTTCAAAATTTTAAAATTCATTTAAAATTATTATTTTTGAATATATTCTTATTCATGCAATTATGGAATACATTAAATGGAAAGAAGAATTTAGCGTTGAAAATGAGATTATTGACGGACAACACAAGGAGTTATTCCGATTGATAAATGCATTTTACAACAATATTAAAAGTAAATCTGCCAGAGAGGCTACCATAAAAGCTATTACTGATATGGAAAGCTACATTCATACCCACTTTGCTGATGAAGAAGCAATGATGTCAAGGGTAGGTTATAAGTACCTGCCAGAACATAAAAAAGAACATCAGGTTTTTATTGAAAGTGTTGCCGATTTTAAAAAACGTTATATGGAAGGAAGATTATTGCTTTCACTTGAGGTATCAGGCTTTATAAAAAACTGGATTACAGAACATATACTCATCAAAGATCAAATGTACAAAGAGGCAATCCGTAAATAAGTATCATAAATAATAATAAATACTTCTGAAAATTGACAGTTTCTTATTAATCATTATCATTCTTTACTATTAAAAGTGCAATACTATCGCAGTAACAATTTTTCGTGAAGAATAAAAAACTGTGTACCATTTTTAGGATAGGACAGACACATACCACATACGTACCAAGTTCGTACCAAGTTCGTACCAAGTTCGTACCAAGTTCGACCAAAACACCAAAATAAGTGCTCGGTTTTGGTATTTGGGGCGATTGAGGTTTGAATGTGTTATGAATTAAAAAAGGAGAAGCATTTCCAACATTTTTACCATTTTAGAACCAATATTTAAAAAAATAGTGATAATTTGCCGAAAAAGCTATTTATCAATATTTATTGTAAGATTATAATGGATTTCCCTTTTAGGACAGAAGTTAGAGTTGATGAAGCAGACAAGGATTTGAACTACATGACACCGTCTTTTTTTATCGGTTCATGTTTCTCAGATAACATTGGAAGGAAGCTTGATAAAAGCAAATTCCCTGTAATGCTTAATCCTTTTGGGGTATTGTATAATCCTGTGTCAATATACAATGCTTTAAATGCATTAATTAATAAGAAACTCATCACTGGCAATGATCTTGTTTTCCATAACAACTTGTATCATTCATTCTTTTTTCATGGTTCATTTTCAAGCATTTCTAACGAGAAGTTATTATTGAAATGTAATGAAACAATCGAAGAAGCCAATGCCTTTTTAAAGAAAAGCAGTTTTATTTTTATAACATTCGGGACTTCATATGTTTATGAATATAAGG
>CAYXJA010000138.1:0-2640 GCA_964465425.1 uncultured Prolixibacteraceae bacterium
CCAATAATTACAGCTTCTGATGCCGAGGGAGCAGGAGAAATGTTTCAGGTTACAACTCTTGATCTGAACAACCTTCCAAGAACAGAGGAAGGCAAGATAGATTACAGCCAGGATTTCTTTGGGAAAGCAACCAACCTTACAGTATCTGGTCAGCTGGAAGGAGAGCTTGCTGCAATGGCTTTATCCAAGATTTATACCTTTGGCCCGACTTTCAGGGCTGAAAACTCAAATACATCACGCCACCTTGCAGAATTCTGGATGATAGAGCCTGAAATGGCATTTTATGATATCAATGACAATATGGATCTTGCTGAAGAATTTCTCAAGTATCTCATCAAATATGCTTTGGACAACTGCATGGATGATTTGTTGTTTTTAAGTCAAAGACAACAACAGGAAGAAAAGGACAAGCCTGCTACAGAAAGATCAATGGAGCTCATAGAAAAGCTAAAATTTGTTGTCGATAATGACTTTGTAAGATTGACTTATACTGAAGCTATTTCGATACTTGAAAATTCAAAACACAATCAGAAGGGTAAATTCCAGTACCCAATAAAAGGATTCGGCACAGATCTTCAAAGTGAACATGAACGTTATCTGGTAGAAACACACTTCAAAAAGCCTGTAATTTTAATTGATTACCCTGCAGGTATAAAGGCATTCTACATGAAGGTAAATCCTGATGGTAAGACTGTTGCCGCAATGGATGTATTGTTCCCACAGATAGGTGAAATCATCGGAGGTTCTCAACGCGAAGAAAATCTTGAAGTTCTGGAAGCCAAAATGGATAAAATGGGAATCCCAAAAAAGGAAATGGATTGGTATCTCGACACTCGCAGATACGGATCAGTTCCTCATAGCGGATTTGGACTTGGTTTTGAACGACTGATAACCTTTGTAACAGGAATGGGAAATATCAGAGACGTAATTCCATTTGCACGTACTCCAAAAAACTGCGAATTTTAAAGATAAGCAAGGAAATCTGCTCTTATTTTGTAATTTTATACCATACTTTTTTTAAATGAGATATGGCAGGGCAGAATTTATCATTGCAGCAGAAGCTGCTTCAGAAGTTATCACCGCAACAGATACAGATGATTAAGTTGCTGGAGTTGCCTGCACTTCAGCTTGAACAAAGGATAAAGAAAGAACTTGAGGAAAATCCTGTGCTTGAAATTGATGCAGCGAAAAATGATAATGACCAGGACTCAGGAAATGATTCTTCTGACAGTGTTGACACCGATATTTCAATAGATGAGTATATTAACGACGAACCTTCCTATAAATATAAAACCAGTAATTACTCTAAAGACGATAAAAAAGAAGAAATCCCATTTTCAATAGGTTCAACATTTCATGAATTTCTTGTTGAACAGCTGGGACTTCTGGATTTAGATGAGAGACAAGCTCAGATTGCTGAATATATCATAGGAAATATAGATGAAGACGGATATTTAAGAAGGGATGTTGAAGCTATGGTTGATGATCTTGCTTTCAATTTGAATCTTGAAGTCAGTGATAAAGAAATGTCCGATCTCTTAAATGTTGTTCAGGAGCTTGATCCTCCGGGGATAGGAGCAAGAGATTTACGTGAATGTCTTTTACTTCAACTTAAAAAGAAAGAGCATAAAACTGTAATTATAGTAAATGCCATTAAGCTTATTGAAGGTCAGTTTGAAGAATTCACCAAAAAACATTACGACAAGATAATGTTACGTCTTAACCTTGATGAAGATGATTTGAGGGATGCCATTGAAGAGATAGTGAAATTAAACCCAAAGCCCGGAAGTTCATATAGTAATCCTTTAAATAAAGCAGATCAGGCAATCACTCCTGATTTTATTCTTGATATCAATGATAATCAGATGACTGCTTTTTTAACTAAAGGAAACGTCCCTGATTTAAGAATAAGTACTGCTTATGCAAATATGCTGAGGGCATATAATGAAAATAAGAAAGAACAATCGAAGGATCAGAAGGATGCTGTAATATTTGTAAAACAAAAACTTGATTCAGCAAAATGGTTTATTGATGCAATAAAACAAAGGCATCAGACATTGCTGTTAACCATGAATGCAATAATTGAATATCAAAAGGAATTTTTTATTGATGGTGACGATGCTAAGTTAAAACCAATGATTCTCAAAGATATTGCTTATAAAACAGGGCTTGATATTTCAACAATTTCCAGGGTTTCAAACAGTAAATATATACAAACTCACTTTGGAATTTATCCTCTGAAGTATTTCTTTTCTGAATCGATGCAAGATGAATCGGGAGAAGAAGTGTCTACAAGAAAGATAAAGAAAATTCTACAGGATGTGGTTGACAATGAGAATAAGAGGCAACCTGTTACTGATGACCGCTTAGCAGAAATCCTTAAAGAAAAGGGATATCCAATTGCCAGAAGGACAATAGCCAAATACAGGGAACAGCTAAATATTCCTGTAGCCCGTTTAAGAAAAGAACTTTAAATATAAAATACAGGAATATTACAACATTTACACTTAAGTAATGAATGAAAAGTACCTGAAAGCCATATCCCGGATATTAATAAATATTTTAAATCCATTCATCATACCTACTGTTGGTATTCTATTAATAATGAATCATATACCCGGATTTGAGTTATATCCGGGA
>CAYXJA010000138.1:2740-4462 GCA_964465425.1 uncultured Prolixibacteraceae bacterium
TGATTTATAATGAAAAAAATAATCCGGCACAGGTTTATGCCGGATTCATTGTTGGGTTTCTGGTTATGTTTTCTTTAATTATCTTTATCTGATATCAATCAACAAATTTATAACCTATCCCTTTCAGGGTTTTAATATGGTCGTCGCCAATCTTTTCTCTCAGTTTTCTAATATGAACATCAATGGTTCTGTCGCCCACGATAACTTGTTCTCCCCATACAGAGGAATAAATTTCTTCACGTGTAAACACTTTCCCCGGTTTTGATGCAAGTAAGGAAAGCAATTCAAATTCTTTTCGGGGAAAAACCATTTCCTGCCCGTTTGAACTTATCATATAACGCTCACGGTCGATGGTGAGAGAACCGATATTAATAGTAGTTTCATCAGCAACGGGAGCTTCTTCCTCAACAACAGAGGATCTTTTAGTAAGAGCTTTGACTCTGCTGACCAGCACTTTCGGGCGTATAGGTTTGGTAATATAATCATCAGCTCCGGCTTCAAATCCGGCAATCTGAGAATAGTCCTCACTTCTGGCAGTAAGGAAAGTAATCACAGTATTTTTAAGTTTGGGTATTTTGCGAAGTTCCTCACAAGTAACAATGCCATCCATTTCAGGCATCATGACATCGAGGATGATAAGATCGGGATCCATTTTTTCAGCGATTCGGATTGCATCCTTGCCGTTTTGTGCGGTATAAACCTTGTATCCTTCTTTTTCAAGGTTATAACTGATAAACTCCAGAATATCTGTTTCATCGTCTACCAGCAATATTATTTTTTCTTCGCTCATATTAAATATTTTTTCTAAAAATAATCAACAACATATTATGAACAAACAATATATCATTAAACTTTACAAAAATTCATTTATGCGTTAGCCTTTTGCAAGGTAAAGCTGAAAGTAGTACCAACATCAGGCTGACTTTTAACGCTTATAGTTTGCTCATGTGCTTCAATTATATGCTTAACTATAGAAAGTCCCAGTCCTGTTCCTCCCTGTTCTCTTGACCTATGTTTATCAACCCGGTAGAAGCGTTCGAAAATACGCGGGAGTTGTTCTTTTTCCACACCAATGCCGTTGTCCTGTACTTCAACTACAATATGCTCATCCAAATCAAAGAATCCAACTTTAACATAGCCTCCTTTTTTACCGTACTTAATTCCATTGACAACAAGGTTGCTGATTACTTCCATAATCCTGTTCTTGTCGGCATAAACTTTAACGGGCTTTTCAACCGGAGTACTTATTTCAAGGCTTATTTTTCTTTCTTTGGCAATCATTGCTTCAATTTCAAAAACATCCTCCACAAGCCGAATAAGATTAAAAGGTTCCTTAACCAGTTTTAACTCTCCTGATTCAAGTTTATTTATAGATTCAAGATCTTCAACAATCGAAATCATCCTGTCAATACTTTTAACAGTTCTTTCAAGGTATAATTTGTTAATACGAGGATCGTCAATTCCGCCATCAATTAGTGTTAAAATATATCCCTGTATATTGAAGATAGGGGTTTTCAATTCGTGAGATACGTTGCCTACAAATTCTTTTCTATATCTTTCAAGGTCTTTAAGCCTTTTAATTTCATCCTGTTTAAGATTCGCCCATTTTGTTACCTCAGCATTTAGGTCTATGCTAAATGATTCCGGAGATTCTGAAGAGGTATTCTTTCTGGTTTCATCAAGAGGAACATCTCTTATAATCTTAAAAATAGGTTTTAATTT
>CAYXJA010000139.1:0-1641 GCA_964465425.1 uncultured Prolixibacteraceae bacterium
ATAGGCATCCGATTTTAATCTCCAAAATAAAAATCATTTTTTATAATAATTTATTTATTATAACTTTTTTAAATATTTAAATGGGGGGGATAAAAGGATGTAAATGCCATTTGTTCAATGTTTTGGTAAGATCTTGTACTGAGAAATTTTAATCGTATAAGGATGTTGCTGTTTTTCCTTTCAAAACCATTTGTTTCCAGGTCTCTGGTTCTGTGTCTAAATCTTGTCTTATCATTGTAATACAATTATCGACAGGACAAACTAAAGAACAGAGGTTACATCCTTTACATTTTTCGGAATCGACTATTGGAGTTATATCGTTTTTATCTTCAGATAAAGATATTGCCTGGTAAGCACCATCTTCACAGGACACTATACATTTTTTACACCCAATACATTTATCTTTATTAATTGATGCTGTTATTTTGAATTTAAGGTTAAGATCTTCCCAGTTTGTTGTATTTGGTAACGCTTTGCCTTTTATTTCTTCGATATCAACAAAACCTTTATCGTCCAAATATTTATTTAAACCTGAAACAAGATTGGTTATAATATCGAATCCGTTTTTCATTACAGCAGTACAAATTTGAACAGACCCTGCTCCTAATAATATAAATTCCAAGGCATCTCTCCATGTTTCGATTCCCCCTACACCAGAAATAGGGAGTCCAATTCTACTGTTTGAGGCACAATTTTTAATCATGTTTAATGCTATCGGTTTTATTGCCATACCGGATAGCCCCCCTGTTGTACTTTTAAAATCAACGACAGGATATGGAACGAAGTTATCGATATCGACCCCTGTGATGGATTTGATAGTATTAATTAGCGAAATGGCATCAGCTCCACCTTGTTTAGCAGCTAATGCAGATTCTGTAATATCGGTGATATTAGGTGTGAGCTTTACGATTATCGGTACCCTGGCAATTTCCTTAACCCAGCTTGTTATTAGTTCGATTAGGGGTGGTTCTTGTCCTATGGAAGACCCCATGCCTCTTTCACACATACCGTGGGGACACCCGAAATTTAATTCCAGTCCATCTACTCCTGAATTCTGACAATCGGTTATTATTTGATGCCATTCATCCTTAGTCTGAACCATTATTGAAACAATTACAGGGTTGTAGGGAAATTTTTTTTTAACCGTTTCTATATCCTTAAGATTATCAATTAATTTGCGGTCAGTGATTAGTTCTATATTGCTAAGGCCAATAATTTTTCTTCCTTGATGGAGTAGGCTGCTATATCTGCTGGAAACATTGACAATTGGTACTCCTAAGGTTTTCCATACAGCACCACCCCATCCTTTGTCAAATGCTCTGATTACTTGGGATGCAGTATTTGTAGGAGGACCTGAAGCTAGCCAAAATGGATTAGGGGATTTAATGCCTGCGAAGTTTATTGTAAGGTTTGCCATTAATTTAAATTATATTATTCAAATATAATAATTTATTAGGGATGGGTTCTAAGGGAAATGTATCAAACTTTTAAATCTGCTTTTAATTAGTATTTTTGTTGTAGTAATAAATATTTAATGAAAGAAAGGATTGTAGACATATATAACAAGCTGATAAAGAGTTACAGGATATCTGTTTATGATCTTAAAAGCCTTACTGAATTATTCTCAAGGTCGTTGTCTCC
>CAYXJA010000139.1:1741-4418 GCA_964465425.1 uncultured Prolixibacteraceae bacterium
AAGGGCATAATAGTGAACAAGTATAATGCTTCACCGGGGCACTATGGAACAGATATAGTTGCTCCGTTCAATTCGCCTGTTTGTGCTGCATATACAGGCACTGTTATTTTTGCAGAATGGTCAGTTTCTACAGGTTATGTTATTCATATACAACATGGTTACAACCTTATTACAGTATATAAACACAACAATGAAGTTATCGTAAAACCCGGAGAGAGAGTTTCATCCGGTCAGGTAATAGGATTCATTGGCAATGAAGGAGAACTTTCAACCGGTCCGCATCTTCATTTTGAGATGTGGCATAATGGAAAGCCTCTTGACTCAGAAAAATTTGTATATATAAATTAGTTTATGGCTAAGATTAAAAAAAGGCTTGCAATACTTGGTTCGACAGGTTCTATAGGGCGTCAGGCACTGGAAGTTGTTGAAGCAAATCCGGACTTGTTTTCAGTTGAAGTACTTACAGCAAATAACAGTGCTGAGTTACTTATAAGACAAGCTTTAAGATATAAGCCTGCTGCTGTAGTTATTGCAAATGAGGCTAAAGCAGAAGATGTGCGATATGCTCTTGATGGTCAGGGGATAAAAGTATGGAGCGGCAGTCAGGCCATTCAGGATTCAGTGCAGCAGGATTCAGTTGACATGGTTGTGGCGTCCATGGTTGGATATTCAGGATTACTACCTGTAATAAAGGCTATTGAAGCAAAGAAACAAATTGCATTTGCAAATAAAGAAACTCTTGTAGTTGCAGGGGAGATAATTACAAGATTGTGTAAGGAAAACGGAGTAAATTTATTACCGGTTGATTCTGAACATTCAGCAATATTTCAATGCCTTGCAGGGGAAGAACCCAAAGCTATAGATAAGATTTTACTTACTTGTTCAGGTGGTCCTTTCAGAGGATATTCATATGAGCAGTTAAAAGATGTTACTCCGGCACAGGCTTTGTCGCATCCAAACTGGAATATGGGAGATAAAATAACCATTGATTCAGCGACTTTAATGAATAAAGGATTTGAGGTAATTGAAGCTAAATGGTTGTTTGATGTTGAACCTTCAAACATTGAAGTTGTTATTCATCCTCAGAGTATAGTACATTCCATGGTTCAGTTTGTAGATGGATCAATAAAAGCACAAATGGGGTTGCCCGATATGAGGTTGCCAATTCAATACGCTTTATATTATCCTGAAAGGTTGCCAAATAATTTTCCAAAGTTTAGTTTTTCAAAATACCCTGAATTGACATTCAGTTCACCAGATATTAAAAATTTTCGTAATCTTGCGTTGGCATTTGAAGCGTTGCAGAAAGGGGGTAACAGTGCCTGTATTCTGAATGCTGCCAATGAGATAGTAATTGGTGCTTTTTTGAAGGGAATGATAAGTTTTCTGCAAATGTCAGAAGTAATTGAACAAACGATGGCAAAAGTTCCTTTTATTAAGAATCCAACAATTGAGGATCATATTTTAACAAATGAGGAATCCAGAATAAAAGCTCTGGAAATAATAAAGGTTTTTACTTTTTAAATAACATAAAACACATATATGGAAATTTTAATTAAAGCTGCGCAATTTTTTTTAAGCTTATCAATTTTAGTTCTTGTACATGAATTTGGACATTTCATTTTTGCTAAGATATTCAAATGCCGGGTAGAAAAATTCTTTTTATTTTTTGATCTGGGTTTTTCTTTATTCAAAACCAAGAAGGGTGAAACCGAATACGGTATTGGATGGCTTCCGCTGGGTGGGTATGTAAAGATAGCCGGAATGATTGATGAATCGATGGACAAGGAACAGATGAAACAACCTGTTCAGTCATACGAGTTCAGAGCAAAACCTGCATATCAGAGACTTTTGATAATGGTTGCAGGTGTACTTATGAATTTTCTTGTAGCATTGGTCATTTATATTGGGGTATTATACGCCTGGGGAGAAGAGTATCTTCCAACAAATAATGTTAAATATGGTATTGAAGCCAGTGAAATAGGCAGGCAAATAGGATTTGAAAGTGGAGATAAAATATTATCGGTTGATAATAAGTTCATTGACAGTTTTTATGATATAGTACCAACCATTGTTCTTGATAAAGCAAAGACAGTTCAGGTTGAGCGTAATGGTGAAAAGATTAATGTTGAAATTTCAGAAGAGGACATTGCCCTGATGGTTAAAAATAAAAGGGTTATTGGAATAAGGTTCCCGTTTGATCTTAAAATTGAAACATTTGCAAAAAACTCTCCAG
This sequence comes from uncultured Prolixibacteraceae bacterium, assembly GCA_964465425.1. Lineage (GTDB taxonomy): Bacteria > Bacteroidota > Bacteroidia > Bacteroidales > Prolixibacteraceae > CAYMTR01. The sequence goes on from CAYXJA010000139.1 coordinate 3,978, forward strand.
CTCGGGACGCAGGAATGTTAAAGGGAGATAAAATATTAATGGCAGAAAGTCAATCTTTTGAATTCCATGATCAGTTTTCATCACTTATAAATCAAAATAAAGGAAATGAGGTTTCAATAAAGGCTTTGAGAGGAACCGATACTTTGACTTTCCCTGTGAGAATAACAGATGAAGGAATGATAGGTGTTAGCTGGAACAATGACTTTACTAAGCATTTTGAGCTTAAAACGATTAAATACGGATTCTTTGAATCAATACCTGCAGGAATTGCCAAGGGATGGGAAACATCAGTTGACTACCTGAAGCAGTTTAAACTTATTTTCAATAAAAAGACAAAAGGATACGAGTCGTTAGGAGGGTTTATAACCATTGGAAATATCTTCCCTGGAATGTGGGACTGGCATGCTTTCTGGAATATGACAGCTTTTCTTTCAATTATTC
>CAYXJA010000140.1:0-4392 GCA_964465425.1 uncultured Prolixibacteraceae bacterium
AAATTCATCTTTTACCCAGCTTAAAGGCCAGATAAATGGCTCGCAAATGACAATCCTGGTATCAGGCAAAGTTTCTTTTGTTGAGGTGATCAGTTTTCTGTATCTCTCTTCAAACTTTTCTGAATTTTCAGGGTCATTCTTGCCAACTATTGCATGAACGTCATTTACACCGGCAAGAATACTTAGTATATCAGGTTTTAAATCCAGTGTATCTTCCTTCCAACGTTTTTCAAGATCCCTGATTCTGTTTCCGCTTATTCCTCTGTTTAGAAACATGTAATTTTTATCCGGATTTTCGAACCATAGTCTGCTTGCAACTAGATAAGCATATCCATGGCCCATAATATGGTTCCAGTCGTTGTCTCTTGTTCTGTTGCCGTCAGTTATTGAATCTCCCTGAAATAATATTCTTAAGCCGGATATCTCATTTTTTTTCTTACTTGTTTCCATTTTTTCAGAAGCACTTACTATTGCTGGAATAGTCATTGCTACGGCTCCTGCAAGCCCTGCTTTCTTTATGAAATCACGCCTTGAATTACTCATTCTTCCTTTATCTTAATCCTATTACCTTTCCGTCAGGCAACATTTTCATCTTTGTTGCAGCAGGTACTTTAGGCAAACCGGGCATTGTCATTATATTTCCGCAGATAATAACAATGAATCCTGCTCCGGCAGATACTCTTGCTTCGTTTACAGTGATTTTGAAACCTTCTGGGCGTCCGATTAATTTATCATTGTCAGACAGCGACTTTGATGATTTAGCTATGCATATTGGCAACTGCCCGAATCCGTGTCTTTCAATCAGTTCCATATCGCTGCAGAATTTAGGTGAAAAGTCAACGTCATCGGCTCCGTACAGATTTCTTGCAAGTGTTATTATCTTATCTTTTAACGGCATTTCAAGAGGATACTGAAATTTTATTTCCTTGTTACCCCGCTCATTAATAGAATCGGTTACTGCCTCTGCCAGTTCAACTGCCCCTTCGCCTCCGTTGGAATAGTGTGTTGAAACAATAACTTTTGTTCCTTTTAAAGCAAAATGTTCTTTTACCTCCCTAAGATCATCTTCTGTATCATCATCAAAGCGGTTAATTGCAACAATTGGCTCGTATCCAAACTGCCTTATATTGTCAACATGTTTTTCCAGATTGGCAAATCCTCCGTTTTTGTTTTTCCAGCCGTGATATCTGATTGCTTTTATAGTTGCAACAATAACTACTGCTGATGGTGTTAATCCTGCTGTCCGGCATTTAATATCAAAGAATTTTTCTGCTCCCAAGTCTGTTGCAAAACCTGCTTCAGTAACTACGTAGTCAGTAAGCTTCAAGGCCATTCGGGTTGCAATAGCTGTATTTGTTCCCTGAGCTATATTGGCAAAAGGACCTCCGTGAACAAAGGCAGGTGTTCCTTCCATTGTTTGAACAAGATTAGGATGTATTGTATCTCTAAGTAAAATCTGCATTGCTCCTTCAGCTTCAAGATCTCTAGCCCTCACCGGTTCACCTTTCCATGTAAAGCCTACTATTGTTCTTGCAAGTCTTTCACCAAGATCCTGAAAATTTCTTGCCAGGCAAAGCATTGCCATAACTTCTGATGCAGGAGTAATATTAAAGCCATCCTGACGGGGAACTCCGTTAGATGTGCCCCCCATACCTATGAATATTTGCCTTAAGGCTCTGTCGTTTAAGTCAATTACCCTGCGCCATATTATTCTTCTCGGATCTATATTGAGCTCATTGCCATGTTGCAAATGGTTGTCGATCATTGCGGCCAGAAGATTGTTTGCCTTGCTGACAGAATACATGTCCCCAACGAAATGAAGGTTAATATCTTCAGCAGGCATTACCTGTGATTTGCCTGCTCCGGTACCTCCTCCCTTGATTCCAAAGTATGGACCCAGCGATGGTTCCCGTAAACAAATTGAAGTTTTATGACCTAAATGGCGAAGTGCATCACCAAGTCCGATAGTAGTTGTTGTTTTTCCTTCTCCTTGAGGAGTTGGGGTCATTGCAGTAACAAGTATTAACTTCCCGTCAGGTTTATCACAGTTTTGTTCGAGTACACTTACAGGTACTTTAGCAATAAAATGCCCATGGGGCAAAATGATGTCCTTATCGAGACACAGCTCTTCGGCTACATCATATATCTTTTGGATTTTATATCCATTGTATTCTACACTGTTCATATCATTGGTTTTTGTAAATATACATTTTCATTTTTATTACTGCTATTTTTTAAAAACGTTTTTAATTGCAGTACTTTAGAATTGCATACATATAAAAATGATAGTATTTACGTAAAACTAAATATGAAAAAATCTTTTAAGATCAGTGACTCTCTTAAGCTTGTAATGAATGTAAAAGAATAATGCTGATACTGGTAAAACAGATACGAAACATATCAGACTCCATTGCAGATATAAAGAATTAATAACGTGTAAATCAATTATTGTTTCAATACAAACACATAGCATCCCTAAAGCAATTAGAATGTATGCGATCAAATTGAGGCCCTTCTGCTTTTGCTTTCGTACTATCAGCAACAGGAAGAATATTATTGCATGTATGAAAAGTATTATCGGGAAACCTAACTTTAATCCCCATCCTACATTATGATTGAAAAGGTCTATTGCCAGTAATAATAACGATGTACTAACAAAGCTGCCTGCCAATACTAAAAAAGTCCTTTTGAAATAAAGCGATAACATTATAACATTCGCGAATACTGCAAGACCTGATGCAATGGTATATTTTGACCAGGTAATCCTGCCATTTATTATTAAGTCTATTATCAGGGGAACCACTACCAGTGAGCAAAGTATCAATATTGAAATTTCAAAGAATAGTTTTCCTTTTTGTTTCGCTGTTAGCTCATCGAAGTTGAAATCATTAATTTCGAATCCCGATTTCTCTTTAACGGGTTCTTCCTTAACAGGTAAATTGGTTTTCTTACCACACAAAGGACAAATATTTATATCATCGTCAAGTTCTACCTTACAGTTGTTACAGACATTCATACCTTATTTATTTTGTTATTTTAACACTAATGCCTTGTTCCGTGAGGAATTTTACAAATCTCTGTTCTAATTCCTTTGACTTTGAAATATTCCCGAAACAAATTGCCAGCTTGTCGTTCGATCCAATGATGCCACAACATACTTTGACTATCTTATCAGGAGGAGGAGGGGATACTGACAGATAATCTATTTCATTGCCTAATTCCTCCGGGAATGTTATTCCTCCCATATTTGTCAATACTCCGCTGTACTGACTACTCCCCATTGCAAAATAGGTGGCTCTCAGTACAAAACTTTTAATAAACAATGGTATACCCCTTATGTAAAATTTCCTTTCACTTCCAACATGTAAGGCAAGAATCTTGTTAATCAGTTTTTCATCTGTTTCCAATTGCATCTGATGATATACTGATTTCAATATCTGATCGAATGTATAATGTCCAAGCCTGAGATCAATGTCCGGCATGACAAACAATGTGAAATTTCTTAAAGTAGAGGTCTTATATAGATTTCTAAGATTTATAGGAACTTCAATACTTAACTTTTTGCTTTGGACACTCTTTTGTGACTTACTTAGATTTTCGAATATTTCCTGCAAAACATGAAAATATACTGCAGTAAGATATATAGTAATATTAACACCCTTTTCCTTTGCTTTTGCTTTTATTTCTTTAATTGGAATTACAAGGTAAAGCGTATCGAAATGATGAATTCTTTTTATTGGAAATGGAAGATGAAAAGCTTTGGGACGCCTTACTATCTTTGGTACATCTTCCTGGAAATAACGATTGTATGCATCTTCTGTTTCTTCAGGATCTGGTGTGCTTTCCGGTTTAAGATATTCAAAAGAATCCGGTACTTTTACTCCTGAACTTTCAAAATATACAGCAAGCAATGTCTTCAAATATTCAAATGCTCCTGATCCGTCGCAAAGCATGTGGGAAAATTCTATACTAATCTTATTATTAATATATAGAACCCGGTGAAGGCATCCTTTCAAATCAAAACCACGACATGGTTCTTTATCATCAAAAATTACCGGAGTTTGAAAATCGGCCGATTCAAAGTAATACCAGAAAAATCCTTTCTTAAGTTTTACGTTATAATAGGGAAATCTTGAATCAATCCTGATGACAGACTTTTTCAGATTTTCAATATCAATGTCTTTTTTTAATATTACTGAAATCCTGAAAACTGATGTTAGTTCATCATTCGTAATAGCAGGATATATCTTGGCTGCATTATCAAGAGGAAACCAAAATCCTTCTGCCGATTCATCCGGCAATATTTTTCTTTTCATCAATAAACTGTTGTAAGATTACAAAGTTATTACAATTAGTTTATTTTGCCCCGATCCATGTGGCTTTATGCCATAA
>CAYXJA010000141.1:0-4376 GCA_964465425.1 uncultured Prolixibacteraceae bacterium
CTCATTGCTGCTTCATTTACATTATATCCATTCTGAAGCATCTGAGCTGAAATTTTCAATTTTATTTGCCTAATTAATTCAATCGGACTTAATCCGGTTAAACTTTTAACCTTATTGTAAAATACTGTCCTGCTTACACATGAATAATCTACAAGTGTATTTATTGATAACTCTGGGTCACCATAATTCTTTTCTATATACTTTATAATTTTTTCTAAAAACTCCTGATCCCTTGAGGTAATCTTTACATCTGAAACTGCAATTTCTTTGTTTTCCCTGTACCGTTTTAGCAAAAGCCTGCGTTGCTCAAGCATATTAGCTATCATGGACTTTAAAACTCCTGCATTAAAAGGTTTAAGAACATATGCTTCAGCCCCTGATTCAATACCCAATACCTGATCTTCTACTCCTGATTTAGCAGTTAGTAGTATAACCGGAATATGGCAGGTCTCAAAATTCTTTTTCAGGATCCTGGTAAACTCAATCCCATCTATTTCTGGCATCATAATATCTGAAACAATCAGATCAGGATTAAATTCCTGAACCTTTTCCATACCGTCTCTGCCATTTTCTGCTTCAATTATATTATAAAACCTGTTTAAGGATTTTGACACGTAATTAAGTATCTGTGGATTATCTTCAACTACAAGAATTGTATATTCATGCTTCCCTGATGTGGAAAATTCTTCTTCTCCACCCTCATCTTCACCTTCAGGTATCAAATCCCTAATTATACTGGTATTTATATTGTATGTATTCTCATTATCAACAAGTTGAATCCACTTATTATTTTGAATATGGGATATTCCTTTCTTTAAAACGATAATAAACTCACAGCCCTCCCCTATCGTACTTTCAACCCTTATTTCCCCTCCATGCATCCTGACAATCTCATTCGAAAGGTTCATTCCTATCCCGGTACTGTTTCCGGTCAAATTTTCATCTGATAAAATTGAATATCGATTAAATATCAATGGAATATCCTTACTTTCAATCCCGGGTCCCCCATCTTTAACCCTTATATGTATTTCTTCAGCCGTGCTGTTTTCTGAAACACTTACATTAACTGCCTTTCCCCGGGGAGTAAACTTGAACGCATTTGATAGAACATTGAATATCACGGAGTCTAATCTGTGTGGATCAGCCCATACCTTTTCAGGATTACCTTCCTGCGAGAAATGAAATTTAATCCCTTTATGCCTGGCATGAGATGTGAAATTCTCATAAATAGCTTTAGTAAAACTCACTATATCAAGCGGCTCTACTTTCAATATCATCTTTTTATTTTGTACTTTTCTGAAATCAAGTAATTGATTCAACAGATGCAACATCCTGTTTCCATTCTTTTGCATAAGCTTCAATGGAGATCTGAATTCTTCAGGAAATTTCTTATCTGCCAAAAGATCTTCTATCGGACCTAAGATCAAAGTAAGCGGCGTCCTGATTTCATGCGAAATATTAGTGAAGAATTTTAATTTAACCTCGTTAACTGCCTTTTCTACTTTAAGCTCATTTCTGTAACTGTTTATCCTGAGAATTGTTCGACTAACAAAAAGTGAAGTAACAAGAAACAATATCAGATATACAATATAAGCCAATGTCGTTCCCCACCATGGCGGCGATATGTTTACCCTTATTGTTGCAATCTCATTATCCCAGTTGCCATCCCATAATGCTGCCTTAACCTTGAAAATATATTTGCCCGGTTTCAGGTTTGTATATGTTGCTTTTCTTCCTGTTCCAACATAGTTCCAGTTTTTGTCAAAATTCTCGAGAAGATAAGCATACTGAGTCTTCGACTCATCAAGGTAATTTACTGCTGAAAATTCAAAACTAAAACTGGATTGATTGTACTTCAAATTTATTTGCTCAGCAAAAGTGACAGCCTCTTTTAATGGCGATTCTGGTGAGTTGACCTGTACATCTTTATTGAATAACTGAAAATTTGTAAAAATAACTTTAGAAGGTAACTTAGATGTAACTATCTTTTGTGGATCAAGTATTTCAATTCCAATTGAACTTCCAAAAACCAGCCATCCGTTTATCATTCTCAAACAAGTATTCTCGGAAAATTCATTCGATGTCAATCCATTTGACTTATTGAAAATCTCAAAACTCCGGTTACTTTTATTTAATCGCGAAAGTCCCTTCTCTGTGCTAAACCAAATATAGCCTTCGTTATCTTCAACAATACCAAATACTTCATCATTTGAAAGACCTTCAATTTCTGAAAAATGTTCAAACTGACTGAGGTTTGTCTTTCCTTTTGCCAGCATGTCAACACCCCGCCCAAATGTTCCAAACCACATATTGTTTTCAGAATCTTCATAAATATGAACTATATCGTTGTAGTTTATGCTACCCTCTATTGCCGGATCATGATAATAATTGATAATTTCTGCTTTTGCTTTCTCCTTATTTCCAATTCTTATTTTATTTAATCCAAAGGTAGTTGCCACCCAAAGGTTGTTTTCTGAATCAACTTCCAAATCTCTTATCATATCATTGGAAAGATTGGAGTTAGTTGTATTTATTCTATTGAATTTCAAATCATCATACCCTCCAGGCATTGTATAACAAATGCCTCCGCCATAGGTGCCGATCCAAATTCTTCCATCCATATCTTCATCTATGGAATAAATATTATTATCACATAATGATGTTGTGTCTCCCGGAATGTTCTGAAATCTGTTGAAACTTATTTGCCCGTAATTATTGGTGAATCTGTTAACCGGACCTTTTGAAACAGCAATTCCTGAGCCCTTTGATCCCAACCAAATGTACCCTCTCGAATCCTGAAACATTGCATACACATTATAAACAAGCTCACCTTTAGGTGTAAATGGAAAATTAAAAACAGGGCTGATCTCATTAAAATCATTATCATAAATTTTAATCTGCCCTCCTTTTGTTGCAACCCATAAGTTACCGTTTACATCTTCCATAAGTGCACGGACAATGTTCTCAACAAAATCTTCGTATTTATGATTTACCTGTAAAAACTTAAAAGCAGGGTTTTTAAAAATTATCTTATTTACTCCCCCTTGTAACGATGTCCCAACCCAAAGAGTTCCGGTATGATCTTCTGTAATACACATTACAGTATTTGAACTTATAGTCTTCGGATCTGAAGGATTGTTCCTGAAAAATCTGAAATTATCAACCTCTCTTACGTATTGAGCCAGACCTCCTCCGTGAACACAAATCCATAAATTTTTCCTGCGGTCCTCAAAAAAATATGGTCTTTCCTTATCTGACAGATATTTATATATGTCAGTGGTAAGATCAAAATGCTTTTTATCTCCGTTATCCTGATTTATCTTGTTAACACCTGCTCTCCCTGAAGTAACCCATAATACTCCGAATGAATCTTCGAAAATTTTATCTGTTCGATCACCTTCAACTTCTACTGTAATCCACTTATCTTCTATAGGTTTGTATATATAAATGTCTGAACTGCCTACAATTAAATTGTTCTTTGAAGTTGACTTTAGTATATCAATTTTGTTTCTTTTCAGGGGTGAATTTTCACTGTTGAATTTTGAAAAGTTCTTATTCACTATATCATAAATCAGCACTCCCGAATTTTCAGTTCCAAGCCAGACTTTATCATTAATAGATACAGCAGAGCTAAAATTCACATCAGAAAAAAAATGCTGGAAATAAAAGTTTCCTTCCTTCCTGTCATCGTCTTTTAAAATATTAAGTCCATTTCTTGTACCGATATAAATATTACTGTCTTTATCTGAAACTATAAATCGTATATTATTGTTAGTGATAGAGAATTTTCCCCTACTAAGAAATTGCTCCTGTTTATAGCTATCGCTGTCATCGTCATAAACCAATCTGTAAACTCCTGAATTTGAAGATCCGAGCCAGATTTCATTAGCAGAATGTTGATGAAAACATGTAATTTTACTCGATTTTTCTTCAAGATTTATCAGGTATTTAGGTAATGTAAAAAGGTCTTCTTTTCTGGGGTTAAAACAGTGGTAATAACCATCATAGGTTTCAAACCATATGAAATTGCGTTTATCTTCCAGTAATGAAACAATCCTGTTGTTTGTGATTTCATCCGATTGCATCATCTTACTCTTCATTATCTTGAAGTTGTACCCATCGAAACGGTTCAGTCCATTCATTGTTCCAAACCAAAGGAATCCTTTACTGTCACATAAAATTGCTGTTACCGTATTGTGAGATAATCCATTGTCAGTAGAATAATATTCGAACCTGTCAATTTCAGTAGCAGAAACATTTCCGGGAAAAAACAACGATATAAACGTTGCCGAAATAAGTAATACAAATATTTTAATTCTCCTTTTCTCCATAAAGTTTCTAATTCCTATTTTCAAAAATAGTCATATTTTGTTATT
>CAYXJA010000142.1:0-4364 GCA_964465425.1 uncultured Prolixibacteraceae bacterium
GGTCTTGGATTAGAATATCTGACTATTTGGAAAAACAATAACCTTGACTTCAGTGATACAATGCATATACGAACAAATGAATATGCGACCAGACTTGGCATTGAAGATTTTAATTGCGATGGTAAAAATGATATTATGGTCATGGCCGGTTTTTCAGTTTCAGTGCATGGGCAAGATTCAGAAATAAAAAATTACAATACTTTTGGGGTTAACGAACAATATTCATCACCAACGCCATGGGCCAATCAATTTTCAACGGGGGATCTGAACAATGATGGATTAAAAGACATAGCAATATCATATCTGGATGGGATAGTTATAATGGAAAACAGATCACTGCCTACAGAATTTACGGACATAGATACAATAATCAGCAGGAGAAAGACAGTGGCAGATGATGGTCTGTTTGAATATTCCTTTGGCGAATATAAATTAAAGGATTCAACAATAAACGAATACGTATATCAGGTTGATTCGTTTAGGGTAAGCATTGATTATGAAGAAAGTTACACAGATATAGACACAATATTTAATAGAAAGGGACTTTTTTGCAGGGGAGAATATTCAGATATAGTATATACTGACACTTTGAGGGAATATAATTATTTTAGCGAGACTGATACTACCAATTTCTTTAGTCGTCTGGTGTCAGTTCCAAAAAAATCAAATAGCGATAAGAATTTAATAACTGATGTAAGGCTTGTCAGTGGAAACGGAGGGGAAGAACTTTGGGTATATTTCACAGAAAAGCCTGAAGGGTGGACATTTCAATATAAGATTTATAATATAAATGGCAATTTAATGATGAAAGGATATGAAGATATGATTTTTAGTTTCAATGATTATTTCACAATAGATATGAAAGAAATACCAAGGGGGATGTATATTTTGCAGATAAAAGCCAGGATAGAAGGTGGCGATTACAATATCAACAGGAAGTTTTTAAAGAATTAGAATGAAAAACTTTCAGGCTATTGTTAAGACAATACATTTTTTTCAAAAAAAAATACCTTACCTATTTTATTCTAATTGGAAATTAGTACTTTTGCCAACCATTTCAGGAAGGATTATGTCCAATTTTGAACGTAAATGGCTGATAATCCTTTAGAAACAAAAGTTTTATGATTTATTTTAAATTTAATTAAACGTATAATGCCTACAATTCAACAGTTAGTTAGAAAGGGGAGACAAGTAAATATTGATAAAAGTAAGTCTCCTGCACTTGATTCCTGTCCACAGCGTAGGGGTGTGTGTGTACGTGTTTATACAACAACTCCAAAGAAACCTAACTCAGCTATGCGTAAAGTAGCAAGGGTAAGGTTGACAAATTTGAAGGAGGTAAACGCGTATATTCCGGGTGAAGGTCACAATTTACAGGAGCACTCAATCGTATTGGTTCGTGGTGGCCGTGTAAAAGATTTACCTGGAGTACGTTACCACATTGTTCGCGGTGCATTGGATACAGCTGGTGTTGAAGGACGCACACAGCGCCGTTCTAAATACGGAACAAAACGTCCTAAAGTGAAAAAATAGTGTTGAATAGTTATTTAAAGTTGTGGTTAGGTTGAGTAAGGGACTCTATCCGAGAGGATGAACTGAAGACTGTAACTCAGGCAACCGATTTGAATAACACAAACTTTAAGAAATGAGGAAGTCAAAACCAAAGAAGCGGATTATATTACCGGATCCGATGTTCAATGATGTGTTAGTAACACGTTTTGTAAACGACCTTATGGTCGACGGTAAGAAGACAGTTGCTTACAGTGTATTCTACGATGCGATGGATATAGTGAAGGGCAAGATGAAAAATGAAGAACTCTCTCCTCTGGAAATCTGGAAAAAAGCTCTAGAAAATGTAACCCCTCAGGTTGAAGTAAAGAGTCGCCGCGTTGGTGGTGCAACATTTCAGGTACCTATGGAAATTCGTCCCGAAAGGAAGATTTCAATTTCAATTAAGAATATGATATTATTTGCACGTAAGCGTGCCGGACATTCAATGAGTGAAAAATTGGCTGCAGAAATTCAGGCTGGTTTTAACGAAGAAGGCGGAGCATACAAACGTAAGGAAGAAATTCACCGTATGGCTGATGCTAACAGGGCTTTTGCTCATTTCCGTTTTTAATATTTTTCAATTGGTTTTAGTTGGTTTTTATTGGTTTTTTTAAAAGATTGGTTAAATAATGGCAAAAAGAGATTTAAATTATACACGCAACATTGGCATCATGGCTCATATTGATGCCGGTAAAACAACAACTACAGAACGTATTTTGTTTTTTACCGGTTTAACTCATCGTATAGGTGAGGTTCATGATGGTGCAGCCACGATGGACTGGATGGAGCAGGAGCAAGAGCGAGGTATAACAATTACATCTGCTGCAACAACAACACAGTGGAATTACGACAACGAGGAATATAAGATTAACATCATTGATACTCCGGGACACGTTGATTTTACTGTAGAAGTAGAACGTTCACTTCGTATACTTGATGGTGCTGTTGCTTTATTCTGTGCAGTTGGGGCTGTAGAAGCTCAGTCTGAAACAGTATGGAGGCAAGCAGAAAAGTATGGTGTTCCTCGTATTGCGTTTGTAAATAAGATGGACCGTTCAGGTGCAGATTTCTTCAAAGTATATAGTGAAATCAAAGAGAAACTTGGTGCGAATCCAATTCCTCTTCAAATACCTATTGGTCAGGAAGATTCATTCAGAGGTGTAATAGATTTAATCAGGATGAAAGCCATAGTATGGTATGATGATCCTGTAACTGTTTCTAAATTTGAAATCGAAGAGATACCTGCAAATCTGCTTGAAACAGCAAATGAGTGGAGAGAAAAGCTTGTTGAGGCTTGTGCTGAGCAGGACGACACTTTGATGGAAAGGTTTTTTGAAGATCCTTCTTCTATTACAGAAGGGGAAATGCTTGCTGTAGTAAGAAAAGCAACAATATCGGGAGCAATAATCCCTATGCTTTGTGGTTCTTCCTTTAAAAATAAAGGTGTACAGAATCTTCTTGATGCAGTATGCGCATATTTATCAAGTCCTGTTGACAAAGGTGAAATCTTTGGAAGGGATGTTGATGATGCTGAAGAAAAAATCAGCAGGATGCCGGATGTAGATGAACCAACATCTGCTTTAGCATTTAAGATTGCAACCGATCCATATGTAGGAAGATTAACTTTTATCCGTGTATATTCAGGTAAACTTGAAGGAGGAGGTCAGTACTATAATCCACGTACGCGTAAGAAAGAAAGGATATCAAGGATATACCAGATGCATTCAAACAAACAACAGCCGCGTGATGTCATCGAAGCCGGTGATATTTGTGCAGTTGTAGGATTGAAGGATGTAAGGACAGGAGATACATTATGTGATATTGAAAAGCCAATTGTAATGGAATCAATGTCATTTCCTGAACCTGTTATCGGTATAGCTGTAGAGCCTAAAACACAAAAGGATTTAGATAAACTGGGAATAGGATTATCTAAACTTTCAGAAGAGGATCCGACATTTGTCGTTAACACTGATCCTGAAACAGGTCAGACTGTTATCAGAGGGATGGGAGAGCTTCATCTTGAAATTATCGTTGATCGTTTGAAACGAGAATTTAAGGTTGAATGTAATCAGGGTAAACCTCAGGTTGCATATAAAGAAGCAATCAAAGGATCTGTTGAATTACGGGAAGTATTCAAAAAACAAACCGGAGGGCGTGGTAAATTTGCTGATATAATTGTAAAAGTAGAAGCAACAGCAGACGGCAAACCGGGTCTTGAATTTGTTGATGCAGTAAAAGGAGGTAATATACCTCGTGAATATGTACCTTCAGTAGAAAAGGGATTTAAGCAAGCGATGCAGAATGGACCTTTAGCAGGTTATGCAGTAGAATCGTTGAAAGTGACATTAATAGATGGTTCATATCATGCGGTTGACTCAGATCAGCTTTCATTTGAAATTTGTGCAAAGCAAGCCTTTAAAAATGCAGCAGGTAAAGCGTCCCCAATATTACTTGAGCCTATAATGAAGGCAGAGATAGTAACTCCTGAAGAATATATGGGAGATATTATTTCAGACTTAAACAGGCGCAGAGGTCATGTAGAAGGGATGGAATCAAAAGGTGGTGCGCGTGTAATAAAAGCAAAAGTACCACTTGCTGAGCAATTTGGATATGTAACAGTATTGCGCACATTATCATCAGGAAGGGCAACTTCATCAATGGAATTTTCTCATTATGAAGAAGTACCAAGAAGTATTGCAATTGAAGTACTTACTGAGGTAAAAGGGCGTGTAGATTTACTATAATTTGATACAATTATAATTATGAGTCAAAAAATCAGAATTAAGCTGAAATCTTACGATCACAACTTAGTT
>CAYXJA010000143.1:0-4195 GCA_964465425.1 uncultured Prolixibacteraceae bacterium
TTGCCTGTTTTAATTTGCTGAATAGCAGTCTTGTAATCGGCAGAAATATTATGAGTTTTAATCCAGTCGTTGCCTGTGCCCACTGATATTAAAGCAAGAAGAATTTGCTCTGCTGAAATATGTTTTTGTTTCATTATGCCATTAACAACTTCATGCAAAGTGCCGTCGCCGCCAATTGCAATAATCTTGCGGTAACCTTCCTGAATTTTATTATCGGTAATTTGGACTGCGTGTGACGGGCCTTCAGTTTTGGCCACTTCAAAAATGAATCCTTCTTTAATAAGTTCCTGTTCGATATTCGGCCAATCTCTCTCTGCTTGTCTCCCCCCGGCATTTGGATTTAATATCACCAGCCAATTTTTTTCACTCATTTTCAAAACCCTACTTGATTTGTGGTTTCGAAATTATAAAAATTAGATTAATAATTGATTGGATTTACCTATTTTCGTTATAATATTTTTTTTGAAAAAGAATTGTTGATGGAAAACATAAGACAAATATTTGCACATGAGGCAAATGCAATAAACAATATACCTGTTACCGAGGATTTTGAGAAAGCCATTGATATAGTATATCAAAAGGTTCATGTTGAGGGGGGAAAGCTTATTGTAAGCGGAATGGGAAAAGCAGGGCAGATAGCTCAGAACATAGCAACAACTTTCAGTTCAACAGGCACACCTTCCTTGTTTCTTCATCCAAGTGATGCCCAACATGGAGATCTGGGGGTGATATCCTGCAACGATGTGATATTGTTGATTTCAAATTCAGGAAAGACACGAGAAATAATAGAATTGATAGACCTGACCGAAAACTTGCATCCCGGATTGCCATTCATCCTGATTACAGGAAATAATGAAAGTGAAATATCTAAGAGATGTCTGGCCACAATCTATACCGGGAATCCGGCTGAAGTATGTCCTTTGGGTTTAACACCAAGTACTTCCACCACAGTGATGACCGTAATCGGAGATGCACTGATGGTGATGATGATGAAAAAGATAAACTTTACTTGTGCTGATTATGCCAGGCGTCATCATGGTGGGTATCTGGGACATAAATCAAGAGAACAGGCACAGAAATAATATAAAACTAAATATGAGGATTTTACAAGAAGAAAGCATTGCTTTATTTATTGACTTTCAGGAAAGATTGGTTCCTGCAATGCGAAAAAACAAAGAGTTGATTGAAAATACGGGGAAACTGTTGAAAGGCTTAAAAGAACTGGCAGTTCCAATGATTTTTACACAGCAATATACAAGGGGACTAGGTCCAACGATAAATGATTTGATAATAAATCCCGACGAGTTTTCATATATAGAAAAAACTTCATTCAGCTGTTGTGATGAAGAGAAATTCACTCAGACACTGGAGGGGTTGAATAAGAAGAATGTAATTATCTGTGGGATAGAATCTCATGTATGTGTACTGCAAACAGCAATAGATTTAAAGAACAAGGGGTATAACCCGGTTTTAGTTGTTGATTGTATATCATCAAGAAAAAGGCAAAGTATAGAAGTTGCGTTGAAGAGGATGGAGCAGGAAGGGATTTTAATTACTAATACTGAATCGATGCTTTTTGAACTAACAAGAGATGCCAAGAACCCTGTGTTCAAAGCAATATCGTCAATAGTAAAATAAAAATTCTAACGCAAGACCATGATAATTGAAACAAAATCCTATCCCAGAGCTGCATTAATAGGTAATCCCTCCGATGGTTACTACGGAAAAACAATTGCCTTTGTTTTCAGTAATTTTTCAGCCAATATAAAATTATATCAAACGCCACAGCTGGAGATAAAGCCTGAAAAGCTTGATTGTCCGGTTTACGATTCACTGGAGGACTTGGTTTATGGTATTAGCTTAAACGGATATTACGGTGGTGTGCGTTTGCTTCAGGCAGCCATTGTCACCTTTCATAAATATTGTATTTCCAATTCAATAAAATTGGAAAAGAAGAATTTCACGATAAGTTATAGTTCGAATATCCCTTTAAGGCTGGGACTTGCAGGGTCGAGTGCAATAATTACTGCAGGCATGAAAGCATTGATGCAATTTTTCAATGTTGACATTCCGCGACCTGTACTTGCAAATTTAGTTTTGTCAGTAGAAAAAGACCAGCTGGGAATATCAGCAGGGTTGCAGGACAGGGTGGCACAGGCATTTGAGCATCCCGTATTCATGGATTTCAACCGTGATACAATGATGCGACAGGGGTACGGAGATTACAGTTTATTGGATTTCAGCAATTTGCCTTCTTTATATATTGCCTACAGGACTGATCAGTCGCAAGGATCTGAAGTTACACATAACAATCTGAGGGCAAGATATGATATTGGAGAAGCGAAAGTTCATCAGGCCATGAAGGAATGGGCAAAACTGACAGAAGACTTCAGAGAAGCTTTGAAAAACAATGATCATGACAGCATACATGAATTGATAAACAGGAATTACGATATAAGGGAATCATTGTTGGAAATATCTGAAGAAAACAAGCTTATGGTAAGGCTGGCAAGGTTTACAGGAGCAAGTGCAAAGTTTACCGGATCAGGAGGGGCAATAATCGGGACATATAAGAGTGAAGAACAATATCAGGAGCTGGTTAAAAATTTAAGCACCAACGGAATAGAGGTAATAAAACCTCAGATAGTATGTAATAAAGATCAAAAATAAAAGATATGATAGTTAGAAAAGCTGTAATACCCGCAGCAGGATTTGGTACACGTTTTCTTCCTGTAACAAAATCACAGCCAAAAGAAATGGTTCCTGTTGTTGATACGCCTGTAATTCAATATGTAGTTGAGGAGGCAGTAAATTCAGGGATTACGGATATACTGATGATAATTGGAAGAGGGAAGAGGGCTATTGAAGAATATTTTGACAGGAGCTGGGAATTAGAAAGGGCATTGGAAGAAAAAGGGAATTTTGAGCAGCTTGAAAAAATCAGGAAGATAACATCGATGGCCAACATACATTTTGTATGGCAGAAAGAATTAAAAGGTTTGGGTCATGCGATTATGCATGCTAAGTCGTTTATTGGGAATGAGCCGTTTGCTGTTCTTCTAGGCGATACATTGATGGAGGGTAATAATAATGAACCTGTGACAAAGCAATTGCTTGATAAATACTATAAATATAATAGTTCGGTTGTTGCCCTTGAAAAAGTGAGCAAGGAGAAAGTGCATAAGTATGGAGTTATAGATGGGGTAGAGGTAGAAGATGGTTTGTATAAGGCAAAAGATTTTGTTGAAAAGCCAAAGCCAGATAAGGCCCCTTCCAACATGGCATTTGCAAGCAGGTACATATTCAATTCAGAGATATTTGAATATCTGGAAAAGACAGAGCCGGGTTTTAATAATGAAATACAGCTGACAGATGCAATGAGGTTAATGTTGAAAGATCATGACTTCTACGGATATTGTTTTGACGGGATACGGTATGATATAGGAAACAAGCTTGATTTCATAAAGACGAATTTGATATTTGGATTGAAGGATGAATCCACCGGAGATGAGCTGAAAAAGTGGTTAAAGGAATTCAAATTATAATATTTTTACTTCATTAATAAATACAATAAGTTATAATTGTTGTATTTTGCATGACATTTTCATGTGAAAATCAGTAAATGTTGAGCAATTATGCTCGATATAATCAAAATTAAAGGTTTTTTAATAAATGGAATATGTTATGGTTATACAATAATGTACTGAAAAAGTTATGGAGTCAGATATAGAAATAATTAAATATAACGGATTGTAGATTAATAAATTTAATAACTTTTTTAAGGATTGGAACAATAAAAAGAGAATTTAAGTTTTGTTTAGTTTTATAACTATAAATAATTGAACTGACATTTTTTTCATGGTGTACCTTAAAAATAGCGTAAAATTCATTGCTAAATGTTAATTTTTTTTAATTTTACTCCTAAGAAGAATATTTTGAAGTAATTAATAATTCGAATATTAAACAAAATAAATGTATAAATATTCATTTTATGTAGAAACTATTAATAATCAATAGTTGTTTTAATTAAGTATTTATACCATTTATAAGATTTATAAGATTGAGAATATTGAATAAGATGTCAGAGTTAAATAGTTTTTACATAATAATCAAATAATCTAAGAAATTGCGAGATAGTCTTTTTATTAACCTAAATTTAAATTTTTATGAGAAAATTTGCGCTTTTACTAACATG
>CAYXJA010000144.1:0-3010 GCA_964465425.1 uncultured Prolixibacteraceae bacterium
AAGCTTATTGGCAGAGGTTCCGATTTATATGCTTTTCTTTGCATCTGCTCAATATACCAGTCGGTTTGCAGATAGCTTAAATTGCACACTCTCTTGTCTATGCCTACTCCTTCTACTTCCTGATTGTACCATAAAGGGTAAGTGTCGTTGTCGCCGTTGGTGAAAATAACACCATTAGGCTGAATAGATTCCATATAGTTGAATCCAAAATCACGTGCTGATGTTCTGCCTGAACGGTCGTGATCATCCCAGTTTTGAGCTGCCAATAATAATGGTACTGCAATTAGTGAAACTGCGGTAGCAGCTGATGCCGATACAGTATCTGAAGTAAATTTTTTAACCAGATTATAAAGGAAAGCTACACCCATTCCTATCCAGATTGTAAATGCATAGAAAGAACCTGCAAATGCATAATCACGCTCTCTTGGCTGATTTGGATACTGGTTCAGGTAAACAACAATTGCAAGTCCGGTAAAGAAATACAGAAGAAACACTACCCACAAATCCTTTTTGCCCTGACTTCCACCTTTGAATTGGAAAATAATTCCCAGTATGCCTAATAAAAATGGCAAGAAGAAATAAGTATTGCGGCCGGGATTATCGGCAAACTTCGTTGGTAACCCATCCTGATTTCCAAGCCGGGCTTCATCGATGAATTTAATACCACTGATCCAGTTACCATCGATAACATTACCATGTCCCTGAACATCATTCTGTCTTCCAACGAAATTCCACATGAAATATCGCCAGTACATGAATTTTATCTGGTAGTTTACAAAGAATCTTATATTCTCGGCAAAAGTAGGTTTAGTAATAGTTTCAGTTTCACCTGAAGAATTTCTTATAGTCTTTTTTGTTCCTTTTATTTTACCCCAATACTGATAGGACTCAATATGGCGAGGGTCTGACTTGCTCCACATCCTTGGAAAGAAAGTGCAAAATTCATCGTCATAATTAGGTTTGAATCTTTCTGTTGCAACTACGTATTTGCCATTTTTGACTCGGTATTCTTTTTTATCAACTGAAGAAGGATTGTTTCTGTCGGTTGGCGTATTATAATATTGCCCGTAAAACAATGGGCGATCGCCATATTGTTCACGATTGAGGAATGAAAGCAAGGCAAATGCATTATTCGGAGTATTTTGGTTCATTGGAGGAAAAGCGTTCGAACGGATAGGAATGATAGCATAAGTTGAAAAACCTATCAAAATAACAGTTACTCCTAAAACTAAAGTATTTAAAAGAACTTTTCCTTTTTTGTGAGTGTAATATACAGCCCAAATAATCAGTGCAATAAGGCCTAAAAGATATAGGATAAAACCGGTATGAACAGGAGCACCTATGCCATTAACGAATATCCTTTCGAAAACAGTAGCCAGGCTGACAACACCGGGTATTATAACATAAAGGATTGCACCAAGAATTACTGCTGAAATTCCTAAAGCCCATATAATACCTTTGTTTGTTACTTTATATCGTTTATAGTAATAAATGAAGGCAATAGCAGGGATCGCGAGAAGGTTCAAAAGGTGAACACCAATTGAAAGTCCTGCCAGGTAACATATCAGTATTAGCCATCTGTTTGAATATTTTTCATCTGCAACATTTTCCCATTTAAGAATTGCCCAGAATACTATAGCAGTAAAGAATGAAGAAGTACCATATACTTCAGCTTCAACTGCTGAAAACCAGAATGTATCTGAAAATGTATAAGCAAGTCCGCCAACAAGACCACTACCTAAAATTGCAATAGTTTGCCCCAATGTTGGGTTTTCTTCCTTGGTAATTAGTCTTTTTGTAAGATGGGTAATTGTCCAGAACAAAAATGCAATAGTAAATGCACTGGCCAATGCCGACAGGATATTCATCATTACCGCTGCTCCCTGAGCATTTGAAAATAGTGTAAAGAATCGTCCTAAAAGCATGAATAAAGGTGCCCCCGGCGGATGCCCTACTTCAATTTTAAAGGCCGTTGTAATAAACTCTCCACAATCCCAAAAGCTGGCTGTGGGTTCTATTGTCATCAGGTAGGTAATGATTGCAACTAGAAAAGTGAACCATCCGGTAATAATGTTAAGCTTTTTGTAGTTCATCGTCAAATGAATTAGTTATATAAATCGATGATCATCTTTTAATTAAGACTTTATTAAGAACAGATAATTTGAAGTGCGAATATAACAGAAACTTTCCTATCTATCTAAATGAGAAATAAAAATTCTGTTATTTTAGCCTAAACAATATTTATTATCTTTGAAAAAATGTAAAAGACTTAAGTAAGAATGAAAACTGTAAACGTTAGTTGCGCCATTATTATTAAAAATGATACAGTACTTGCCTGTCAGCGGGGTCCGAATTCAGAGCACCCCTACGAATGGGAATTTCCCGGAGGCAAGAATGAAGAGAATGAAACCCCTGAAGAATGTATTACCAGAGAAATTTGGGAAGAACTTAATGTTGATATTGAAATTATCAATCCTCTTCATGAAATAGTTTTCAGATATCCTTCAAAAACTATAAGATTGATTCCATTTCTGTGCTCAATTAAAAGTGGAAATCCTACTCCCGTTGAACATCATACAATACGGTGGCAGTTGAAAAACAGATTGGCTGATCTTACATGGTCAGAGGCAGATGAAAAACTAATTTATGTTAATTCTTCTATTTTTAAATGATTACATTCTTAGCTATTTTCTTTTCTTCTCTTATAGTTGCTTTTTCAGGCGCTATGATGCCCGGTCCTTTGCTTACTGTGACTGTTAGTGAAGCTACATCCAGAGGCTATATTGCAGGGCCATTGCTTATTTCGGGCCATGCTATCCTTGAACTTATCCTTCTAACCGGTTTAATATTCGGACTTGGACCCTTGTTCGAAAATGAATATTTCTTCATTATTATCGCCTTTCTTGGCGGATTGATAATGATGTGGATGGCTTATGGTATGTTCAGGTCAATACCAACTCTGACTGTTTCTAATTCTGAAACAACAAGCAAAAAGAAAAACCTTTTTATA
>CAYXJA010000144.1:3110-4187 GCA_964465425.1 uncultured Prolixibacteraceae bacterium
GGATATGCTTTCTATCTTGTTGCTTCAGGATTAAAGAAGATTATTTAAGATCAAGTAACTCTGATATCTTCTTCGGAATATCAGTATTTTGCATAATTCCTTTGAAATGCTCTGCACCCGGACCAAATGAATAAACCGGAACCATCACACCTGTATGATGAATAGTTGAAAAATCTCCAGTTACACTATTATTCTCTATTCTACCGTCTTCAACTGCAAAGCCTCCTGTTTCATGGTCGGCAGTTACAATAACTAAAGTCTCTTTGTTTTGAGATGCAAATTCAAGTACAATACCAATTGCAAGATCTAAATCCAATACTTCAGATATGACATAGCCGGTGTGATTGGCATGGCCGCCCCAGTCAATCTGTGAGCCTTCAACCATAAGAAAAAAACCGTCAGGATCGTTGTCTAGAATGTTGATAGCAGTGGTTGTGGCAATTGGAAGTTCTTCACCTCTGCCTTTTAACTTACCCGGATTATGATCTTCTGAGGTGAAGCCGGCCAGCTTACCTTCTTTAACTTTCTTTATTTCATCAATACCATATGCAACCTGATAACCTTTATCTTTTAATGCGACAGTCAAATCTTTTTTATCTTTTCTTTTGTTGAAATTCATTGAACCACCTCCAATGAAAACATCAATATTCGTCTTTAAAAAGTCGTTGGCTATCTCTTCATACATATCCCTGTCAGGCTGATGGGCAACAAATGAAGCAGGAGTAGCATGAGTAATTACAGATGTTGAAACAACGCCTGTTGCCATTCCTTTAGCTTCTGCTTTTTCTCTGATGTTAGGTATTGAAACTGTATCTTTATTCAATCCAATTGCCCCGTTATATGTTTTCTCTCCTGTAGCCAGAGCAGTTCCTCCGGCAGCAGAATCCGTAATTAAATTATCAGCTGAATAGGTTTTGCTAAATCCTATATTTTTAAAATTATTGAAAAATAATTCACCCCCATTGGCAACTAAAGCAGCATAAACTTGCGATGTCCCCATACCATCTCCAATAAGAAGTATAACATTCTTTGGTTTAATATTTGTTTTTGGTTCTTCGTAATACTTAACCTTGTGTA
>CAYXJA010000145.1:0-4154 GCA_964465425.1 uncultured Prolixibacteraceae bacterium
GGAAAACGGGAAAGATCAGGAGCTTTATTCCTTGAGAGATAATAATGAAGAATTTTTTAAAGAAATATATCATAATCGGGTTTTCGATACTGGCTTCTCTGAATGTCTTTGGGCAGCAGGATCCTTTATATACTCAGTATATGAATGATCCTATTCTGATTAACCCGGCATATGCAGGCAGCAGGCTGAACCTAAGCTTAAACGGAGTATTCAGGAAGCAGTGGGTGGGACTGGATTGGGCACCAACAACAACATCGATTACGGTTAATTCACCCTTTTTAAATTATAAAATTGGAGTAGGCTTTTCATTTATCAACGACAAGATAGGTCCAATGCAACAAACAGGAATATATCTGGATTATGCTTACCACCTTAATTTTGATAATGACAGGAATTTATCGTTTGGATTAAAAGCCGGGTTTAATAATTTCGATTTAAACCTGTTAGATCTGATAACAATGGATTACGATTCATACGTTCAGGAGAATGATCGGCCTAACATCTTGTTACCTAATTTTGGATTTGGGGTATATTATTATACGGAAAAATTTTATGCAGGATTTTCAATCCCCAAGCTTATTAGGAACGACCTGGATGAAAGAGAAAATACATTAGAAGTAGTAGGAAAAGAGGATAGAACCTACTTTCTGACAACAGGAGCTGTTTTTGATGTTATTGATCCTATTATGAAATTGAAACCGGCACTTATGATTAGAGCAATATCCGGAGCTCCGCCTTCAGTTGAAATTTCGGCTACTGCAATTTTTTATGAAAGGGTGTGGTTTGGATTGATGTACAGAATAGGAGATGCAATCGCTGCACATGCGAGATTGCAGATAGACAACAGGTTGCAGATAGGATATTCATTTGATTTTACTAATTCCAGACTTAGCAGATACAGTAACGGGACACATGAAATATTTTTGAATTACCTTTTTTCACTTAGAGGTCAAAGGGTTCAGTCTCCTCGTTACTTTTAAAGATATTTTTGTTTTCCACTTTTTTATTATTTGTTTTCCTCTTAAAAATTGGATGCAATTTTTCCCTCGCCCGAAAGGCGAGGTTTTTTATTTATATATATCAGTGAAAAGATTATTGAATGTATACCAGGTTTTCTGGGAGAAGAATTTTCTCGCCCGACCAACGATAAGCTGTAAGAGTTTGTGATCGCACAACACAGCGATCGACGCAGCAAAGATTATCCTTAATTATCAAATGGTCTTTCTCAAGGCAAAAGTGTCCAAAGAAAACAGGAGGAAGATTGTCGGGATATCCTTTAATATCAGGAGTTATTTCCGATGGAACAGTATAGTTGGGTAATATAAACCTGTCGCTGAAGGATATTTCCCTGAAAGTCTTACCATTAGCCGGCTCCCACCATTTAACCCTGAAAGTTCGTCGAGATATTCCTTTGCTATCTTTGATAATAAGATCTTTTGGTACTTGAAATTCAATGCCCTTAACTATTTCATTTACTGCTTTGTTTAATTCAGGGTTTAAAAAATATTCTTTCAGGAAAGACTTTTTCAATTTTGGCTCACCTGCTTTATATTTTTCAAATATTTCAATATTTTCTGAATTCCAGCTTCCGTGGACTATCCGTAAATCACCAAGATCGAGATAAAAGGGCAAATATCTGAACCATTTGATTGTATCATTATATTCCTGAGAAATACCTGAATATTCATCAAGAGTTTTCATTAGGGGGAGTTTATATCGGGCAAGTTGTTTCCTGAAGGATTTGCCGGACTTATCCAAAGTTGAATAAAGGATGGCATTGAATTCGTGATTGCCGATAATAGCAAGCGCATCGTTATTTTCAACCATCTCCCTTATCAATCTTACTGTGCGTAAAATCTGGGGGCCTCTGTTTATGTAATCTCCGGTGAAGATGACCTTACGATTTGGGTGACTATAGCTTTTCCCGGTTTTTTTATAACCAAGTTCATTGAGCATAGTAACCAGCAAATCGTAATGTCCGTGAATGTCACCTATAATATCATACATAAGCAATCAGTAATAAAATGAAATATCAAAAAATGCGATGACCTCCTTGTCCTATTTCAGCAACATAAAACTCAGCCTTAATACCTGTACGGGTAAAATAATTTTCACCAACAGTTTCAATAAATTCAGAAACGGATTCATCTTTTACGAGTGAAACAGTAGAACCACCAAAACCTCCGCCTGTCATTCTTGAACCAATAACACCCTTGATTTTACGTGCTTCTTCAACCATTGTATCAAGCTCAAGACCTGTAACTTCATAATTATCACGCAAAGAATCATGAGAGCCATTCATTAATTTGCCGAAAGCCTCAATATTTCCGGCTTTAAGTTCAGACACTGCATCAGTAGTTCTTTTAATTTCAGAAACCACATGTAAAGCTCTGCGGCGAACAACATCATCAGTTATATTTTCTTCAAGAGTTTTAAATTGCTCCAGAGAAATATCGGCCAGATAATTAATTTCAATATAAGGTTTAAGAGCCTCTACAGCTGCCTTGCACTGAGAAACACGCTCATTATATTTTCCTGAATCGAGAGAGTGGGGGCTGTTGGTATTTCCAATAACAATCTTTACTCCTTCTAATTTAATTGGTACGAGCTCATAATCAAGAGTATCGCAGTTGAGAAAAATAGCATGATCCTTTTCTCCCATACCTGAAGCAAATTGATCCATTATTCCACAGTTAACGCCTGCAAATTCATGCTCAGCTTTTTGTGCCATTTTTACCAGTTCAACTTTGCTTAAATTAAATCCAAATATATCATTTACGGCAACTGCTATAACAACTTCCAGCGCTGCTGAAGAAGAAAGACCAGCACCTCCCGGAACGTTTCCATAAATCAGAATATCAGCTCCTGAAGAAAAAGAACAACCTTTTTTAACAAATTGAGCTATCGTGCCAAGAGGATAATTTACCCAGTTGCCTTTATTCAAAGGTTTGGTAAGATCCTGAATTTCTATCGTTTCAGTAGTGTCAGTATTAACAGAGGCAAACCTGAAAAAATCGGAGTTGTTTTTCCTGATCAGACAATATGTACCAAAAGTAAGAGCACAAGGGAAAACAAAACCACCGTTATAATCGGTATGCTCACCAATAAGATTAACCCGGCCCGGAGAAAAATATCCGTTTATATCTCCTTCATTATAAAGATTGATGAAGGTTCTCTTTAAAATTTCAATATCCATATAAGCAAAAATATTAATAAGTATTTTGTATTAAGTTTCTTAACAAAAATAGATAAAAATCAATAGTGTTTATTGATAAAATTCAATCTGTTTATTGAACAGTCTTTTTTCGTAGTAGTAAGTTTTCTTTAATTGCCTGTCGTCGAAAGTAAACATCTCTTTGGATCTGTTTCGATAGAAAAAAGAAACGATAGCAATATCTCCACCGCAAACAAGCAGGTGTACGAAAGCAATTATTACAAATATTAATGTGGAAATAAAAGAAAAATTTAAAATGATAAGCAATATACAAATGAATGAAATAGCTATCAGGGGAGCTAAAGCAACAATAGTTATTTCCCTTCGGTTGAGTACCTGCCTGTCAGATTCTGCATAAAAAAGAAATTTTTTCCATTGGGCACCAAATCCTATATTCTTTTTACCAAGAATAAGAAAAGCAGCAGCGTGTAACAATTCATGGAATGGGATTATTAAAAAAAAGCTTAGGAAAATCGTGGAAAGAGTAATAATAAGTTCACTTATAAAAGTACCATGTTTTATAAAGTTTATTGTGAAATAAGTAATGATAAATACATTGACAGCAATAGATATTCCCTGAAATATTCCATAAATAGTCATAATAAAGCCTTTTTTGCCAATTTCTTTTATTAGGAAAGATTTAAGGTCGTCATAACTTACTTCTTCAACAAGGGAATAATCAGGATTACTAATTAATTCTTCCGGAGTTAAATTACACTTCATGATTCACGATCAATTATTATAGAATATAAATTTTTAATGTTAATGAGGCCAACAGCAAAAGCTGTAATCGTAGATGTGGCTATAAGGGTAAGTAATCCAATTATAGGATTAGGGATATATCTACAAGCAATTCCCAATACGACCAGGCAAGCAGAGAATGCCAATAATTTAAGCAAGAACGTCCATTTGACTTTAAATTTAAAAATTCGCACTGCAA
>CAYXJA010000146.1:0-1504 GCA_964465425.1 uncultured Prolixibacteraceae bacterium
TTCGGAGCAATGTGGCTTACCAATATTGGTTACTGGGGTTTCAACCAGTATATAATTCAAAAAGGATTAGCTGCAAAGAATTTACATGAAGCTAAGAAAGGTTTGATTTTTGCAGGTTTCCTTAAAATATTAATCCCATTAATCGTTGTAATACCTGGTATTACTGCTTACGTATTGTTTACTCACCCTGATATGCAGGGAACATTAAGTGGTCTTACAGGAAATATTGAAAGAGCTGATGATGCTTATCCTTGGTTGTTAAGAAACTTTGCTCCTTCAGGAATCAGGGGATTAGCATTTGCTGCTCTTGTAGCAGCTGTTGTATCATCATTGGCATCGATGCTTAATTCAACATCTACCATCTTCACAATGGATATTTACAAACCATTAATCAATAAGAATGCAACAGAGCATCAATTGGTTAAAATGGGTCGTATCGTAGCTTTAGTTGCTTTGGTAATTGCTATTTTCGCAGCAAAACCTTTATTGGGAGGATTGGATCAGGCATTCCAGTATATACAGGAATACACCGGATTTATTTATCCGGGTGTTGTTGTTGTATTTGGTATGGGTATCCTTTGGAAACGTGCAACAAACAGAGCTGCACTGTGGACAACAATTGCAACCTTACCTACAGGTATTATAATGAAAATTGCATTACCTGAACTTCCATTTATTATAAGGATGGGATATGTTTGTATGATCCTTATTTCCTTGGCAGTAGCACTTACATTAACAGACAAACATCAGGTACCTGTTTCTGCACCGTCTGATAGTGATAAGAAAAGGCTTGAAAAAGCAGGATGGGCTTTTGCAATTGCTGCCGGAGTTACTTTTGTATCAGGTTTAATCTGGGGTACTAATTTGTTTGGATGCAGTCTCATGAATCTTGGATTCCATTCAATCTTTTTACTTACATTCCTTTTAGGATTCTTGTCTGTGATAATGTTTACAAACGGAACCTGGAAAACTAAGGATGCTAAGGCATATGATGTTGATTTGAAATTGTTTGATACTGATAGAGGTTTCTTATTTGGAGCAATAGGAATCGTTGCAATTATAGTAGCTTTATACGCATATTTTTGGTAACAATCATAATACGGCATCCTTTTAGGGTGCCGTATTTTTATTTATAAATCATGTTAGAAAAACTTAAGGAAGAAGTATTTAAAGCCAATCTTGATCTGGTAAAACATGGACTTGTAATTTTCACATGGGGAAATGCAAGTGCTATTGATCGTAAAAGCGGTTTGTTTGTAATAAAACCCAGTGGAGTAGACTATGATATCATGAAGCCTTCAGATATGGTGGTTTTGGATTTGGAAGGTAATGTTGTTGAAGGTTTACTTAAACCTTCTTCTGATATGCCTACACATCTTTACCTATATAAAAATTTTGAAGCTGCCGGAGGCATAGTTCACACACATTCAACTTATGCAACCTCCTGGGCTCAGGCAGGTAAGGGTATTCCAAATATTGGAACGACTCATGCAGATTATTTTGC
>CAYXJA010000146.1:1604-4128 GCA_964465425.1 uncultured Prolixibacteraceae bacterium
ACAATGAATCCTCTTTTAATAAAAAAGCATTATGAGAGGAAACATGGAAAGAATGCTTATTACGGGCAGAAATAAAAAAGAAGAAATATTTAAAAATTTATATACAAGGCTATGTCAAAATATGTTATAGGATTGGATTATGGCAGCGATTCATGCAGGGCTTTAATAGTTGATGCAGAGAATGGCAAAGAGATGGCAACATCAGTTAAGTATTATCCTCGTTGGATGGAAGGCAAGTACTGCGATCCTTCAAAAAATCAATATCGTCAGCATCCGTTGGATTATATTGAAGTATTGGAACAATCAATAAAAGAAGCTTTATCAAAATGCGATAAATCAGTAGCAGAGAATGTTGTGGGAATATCATTTGATACAACAGGAAGTACACCTGCATTAACTGATGTAAACGGAACGCCATTGGCTCTTCTGCCAGAGTTTGCTGAAAACCCTAATGCGATGTTCATTCTTTGGAAAGATCATACTGCAGTAGCTGAAGCTGATGAGATTAACAATCTTGCACGTGAATGGGAGGTAGATTATACAAAGTATGAAGGTGGAATTTATTCGTCTGAATGGGTTTGGGCAAAAGTTCTTCATGTACTAAGGCAAGATAAGAGCCTCAAATCAAAAGCATATTCATGGATTGAATATTGTGACTGGCTTCCGGCTATACTTACCGGGGAGACAAAACCTGAGGTAGTTAAAAGGGGCAGGTGTGCTTCAGGGCATAAAGCAATGTGGCACCCCGATTGGAATGGTCTTCCACCAGAGAATTTTCTTACTAAGCTTGGAACTGAACTTTCAGGCATGAGGGATCATTTATTTACTGAAACTTTTACAAGCGATATACCGGCAGGAATACTTACTCCTGAGTGGGCTAATAAATTAGGTCTTTCTGAAAATGTTGTAGTTGGGGTAAGCGCTTTTGATTGTCATATGGGAGCGGTAGGAGCAGAGATAGTTCCAAACACTTTGGTGCGTGTAATTGGAACTTCAACATGTGATATTATTGTTTCTTCTTATAAAGATATGGAAGGCAAGCTTATTCCGGGTATTTGCGGTCAGGTTGATGGCTCTGTGATTCCGGGACTAGTGGGTTTGGAAGCAGGACAATCATCTTTCGGTGACGTATATGCATGGTTTAAAAATGTATTAAGCTGGCCATTACAATTTATTGAAGATAAAGAATTAGCAAAGAAGATTGAAGACCAGATAATACCTGCATTATCAGAAGAAGCAATGAAAATTCCTGTTGAAGAATCAACAATTATTGCAACCGACTGGTTAAATGGAAGGAGAACTCCTGACGCTGATCAAAATGTAAAAGCAACGATAGCCGGATTAAATCTGGGCTCTTCAGCTCCAAGGATTTTCAGGGCGTTGGTTGAAGCTACTGCTTATGGATCCAGAGCTATTGCCGACAGGTTTGCAGAAAATGGAATTGAAATCAAGGAAGTTGTTGGTATTGGCGGAGTAGCAAAGAAATCGCCTTTTGTTATGCAGACAATGGCTGATGTAATGAATATGCCAATAAAAGTAGCCAGGGCTGAACAAACAGTTGCTTTAGGAGCAGCAATGTTCGCAGCTGTAGCTTCAGGGGTTTATAAAAATGTTGAAGAAGCACAGAAGGCAATGGGACAAGGATTTGAAAAAGTTTATTATCCGATTGAAAAAAATGTTGCTGTTTACAACAAGCTATATGAATCGTATATCAAAATAGGAAAGAACGAAATTTTGTGATTTCTTGAATATTGATAACATTTTAAATCAAAAATTAGATTGAATAACTGAATTTCTAAATATAATAGCTTATGAAAAATTATTTTTTTCTTTTTGTAGCGGGCTTAATGCTTTTATTTGTTTCAACAAATGCACAAAACACATTAAAGCTTAATGTAGATCAGGCTAATTATAAAATTAGCAAAGAGATTTACGGACACTTTTCAGAACATCTGGGCACATGTATTTATGGTGGTATTTTTGTTGATGAAAAATCAAATATCCCAAATATCAGAGGATATCGTACTGATGTAATCAATGCATTGAAAGAAATGAAAGTGCCTGTATTACGCTGGCCGGGAGGTTGTTTTGCTGACACCTACCATTGGAAAGATGGTATCGGACCAAGAGAAAATCGTCCTTCAATTGTTAATGTTCATTGGGGAGGAGTAACTGAAGACAACAGCTTTGGAACACATGAATTTCTTGAATTTTGTGAGCTTATAGCTACTGAGCCTTATTTAAGTATAAATGTTGGATCAGGAACTATTCAGGAAGCATCAGAATGGGTTGAATATGTTACATCTTCCAATAAAAGCCCTATGACAGATCTTCGTAAGAAAAACGGAAGAGAAGATCCATGGAATGTTAAATTCTGGGGAATTGGAAATGAAACATGGGGTTGCGGTGGAGAAATGAGACCGGAATACTATGCCGATGTATATCGTAATTTCTCATGTTATGTAAGAGGAAATGGTCTTCAGAAAATTGCTGTTGGTCCTTCAGGTGATGATTTAAACTGGAC
>CAYXJA010000147.1:0-4115 GCA_964465425.1 uncultured Prolixibacteraceae bacterium
AGCAGGAGAGAAGTAGCTATCCTTGAACATTTCATTCATTCTGTTGACCCTGATGCTTTTATTACTGTTATGGATACCAGTGAAATACTAGGAGAGGGTTTTAGATCGTTAAAGCACAAAGTTGAATCTTAAAACGACAAGATGTTTAGAATTATCCTTTCCATATTATTGATTTTTTTATTTACTCAGAGTTATTCTCAAAAAGTAGGTTTAGTACTCAGCGGAGGCGGTGCTAAAGGTATTTCTCATATAGGTCTTATTAAAGTTCTTGAAGATCACAATATTCCTATCGATTATGTTGCAGGTACTTCTATCGGTGCAATAGTTGCAGGTTTATATGCTGCAGGTTATTCTCCCGAAGAAATGGTTCAGCTTTTTGAATCAGATGAATTCAGATTATGGTCAACGGGGCGATTGGATAAGGATGAATTGTATTATTTTAAAAAGAAAGATGAATTGCCTGATTGGATAAAAGTTGATATAACAAAGAAGGATGACAAAATCAAAGTTATTTTTCCGATGAACTTTATTCCGGAAAGGCAAATGGACTTTGCTTTTATGCAGTTAATGGCACAGACGACTGCTGCCTGTGGAGGAGATTTTGATAAAATGATGGTTCCCTTCCGATGTGTTGCTACCGATATTTATCACAGCAAAGGTCTGACTTTAAAACAAGGTGATCTTGGTGAAGCTATCCGTGCTTCCATGACTGTCCCTTTTGTCTTTAAACCAATTAAAAAAGACGGTAATCTTCTGTTCGATGGAGGTATTGTTAATAATTTCCCCGCCGATGTTATGATTCAGGAATTTAATCCGGATATCATTATAGGTCATAAAGTTTCTAATATCGGGGCCAAAGACGATATGGAAGATATTGTCGGGCAGATAGAATCAATAGTTACTCAAAAAACCAATTATTCAATACCTGATTCACTTGGAATCCTACTTGAATCAAGCCTTGATGATGTAGGACTACTCGACTTTCAGAAGGTACAGTATATTTATATTAAAGGTTATGAAACTGCACTTAGATCAATTGATTCTATTGAAAATATGATAAAAAGAAGGGTGCCTGCTGATTCTGTTTCCTCCAGCAGAAAAGAGTTTAATAGCAAAAAACCTCCCTTGTTATTTAATAATGTACAGGTAGAAGGTGTTGAAGATGAACTAAACAGGAAATATATCATTGAATCAATCAAAGAAAAAGATAAAATAATAGATCTGAAAGATTTAAGAGATGCATACTTTAAGCTTATCACAGATGAACATATAAAATCAATTCAGCCTTTAGCATATTTTAATCAGAAAACAGGTTTCTTTGATTTACACCTTAAGGTAGAACCCAGAAAACCTTTTGACATGGACATCGGAGGGCATCTTTCAACAAGTGCAAATACATTTGGTTATTTTGGGGTTAATTATAAGACTTTTAGAAGATTTTCGTTAAACTTCTCGAGCAATATTTTCTTTGGAAGATTTTATAATTCTTTTTTATTAGGAGGCAGAATTGATGCTCCATCTCTTACTCCTTTCTTCTTGTCCACTTATTTTACTCTTAACTCATGGGATTATCTTTCTACAAGTGCTGATTTATTATTTAGCGATATCAGAACTTCATACGTTGTTCAAAATGAAACAAACTTCCGGTTTGAAGCAGGTTATCCGTATATAAAAACCGGTATTATTGATTTTGGATTTTCTTTTTCTAAATCTGATGATAAATATTATCAAACTTCGATAATTGAAACAGGTGATGAACTTGACAAGACTACTTTCAATGCATTTTCATCTTTCGTAAGGGTTGACAAAAAGAATTATGATTATAAGCAATATCCTACAGAAGGAGGGCGTAAAATGTTTTTATTCAGATATATTAAAGGCACTGAGAAATTTATACCCGGAACAACAGCTCCTGTAAAATTGCCTTCAGAGCAAGAACAAAGTTATTTCCAAATACAGGCCTTTTATGACCAATATTATAAAGTTTATAAAGATCTTTCGTTAGGAGTACTTTTTGAAGCTACCTTTAATAACAGAAAGCTTTTGGATAACTATACTTCAACTGTAATAGCTGCACCTGCCTTTCAGCCTACTCCTAACAGTAAATCAATGTTTATCGAAAATTTTCGTGCTAACCAATATTTCGCCGGAGGTGCCAAAGCTGTTTATAAATTAAGCGATTATTTCCATTTGAGATCAGAATTTTATGGATTCCTCCCAATACAAAGATTTGAAATAGGGGAATTTAATAAAGCTTATTATGACGATAAAATATTCAAAAATATTCATTTCATGGGAATGGCTGCCCTGGTCTTCAATACACAAATAGGTCCTTTAAGTCTGGAACTTAATTACTACGATAAACCGGGCGATAAATGGTTTGCTTCTTTGAATATGGGCTTTATGTTATTTAATAAGAGGGGATTCTAAACTTGCTATTTTAAATAAATTTCTTTCTTATTATGTGTTTTCTATGGTAAAGTAAAATGTACTTCCCATACCTTCTTCGCTTTTAACCCAAATCTTGCCATTTTGCTTTTCTACAAATTCCTTGCAAAGCAGCAATCCTAATCCTGAACTGGGTTCTTTATTAGTACCCATCCTTCCAATATTTTTGTCTATCCTGAACATGTCTTTTATTATTCCTTCATTCATGCCAATCCCATTATCCGAAACGGAAAATTCAATTTTATCATCTTCATTTTTTCTTGCTGATACTATAATTGAGCCTCCATAATTAGTAAACTTTATTGAATTGCTTACCAGATTCCTTAAGATAAAGTGAAGCATTGTTACATCTGCAGTTACTATTAAGTTATCGGGTATATTTATTGCAAGATTAATTGACTTATTGTTTGCTGCTTCTTTAGTCAATTCATCACATTCACCTACAAATTCTTTTATATATATTTGTTTTAAATCCATTTTAATTACACCCAGCTGTATACGTGACCATAATAAAAGATTTTCAAGTAATGTGTAAGTAGACTTTGCAGTTTTGTATAAAGACTGAGTATAATTATCTTGTTGTTCCTTTGTAAAATTGTAGGAACTATCAGTCATAAGCTCAAGAATATTGACAACATTAGAAAAGGGTCCTCTTAAATCATGAGATATTATTGAAAAGAATTTGTCCTTTTCTGCGTTGGCTAACATTAATTCCGTGTTTTTCAAATCAAGTTCATGGTATTTTCTTGCGTTTTCAATTGACAATCCTGCAATTTGGCTTATAACATTACTCATTCCAATATAGTACTGCATGAAGTGAATAAATTTTACCTTATAAACAATGAACTTCCCCAATAATTTTCCCTTGAATTTTATATCAATACATATACAGTCTGAATTATCAAACTCGGGTATTGATATTGTTTCTTTAAAAAAATTACTGCTAATCTCCTTTTCTTCAAAGTATTTTTGATAACAAATATTCTCTGGCATAAAAAGGACATTTAGTAAGAAAGATATTTTTTCAACTATTGTTATCTCTTCAGTATAATTAACTAAGTCTTTAAGTTCATTGCTAATTATTGAAAAGTCAGCATTTGAGCGTGTCAATTCTGAAATTTTAGTTAATAATATTTTTCTTTCTTCTTCATTTTTCCATTCTTTTATAATCTTTTCCAGAGATTTTTTAAGATAATCTGTTCCGACAGGAAATATTTCATATTCAAGGCCGGTGAATTCTGAAAGTGAATTAAGGTTTGTTTTATAATTATCACTGATTAAGGTATCAAGGAATAATATTTTTTTTACAGATTCATTGAAAAACATTTTTGCAGATTCTGCTGTAAAACCCCAGCTTCTTTTATGTCTGGGATAGTTTCTTATCCATCCGTTTGTTGTGATGAAATAACCTTTTTTTGAAAAATGATAAACAGAAGCTGTATTTAATATCATTTCAAAACAATGTTCGAGTTGAATTACTTCAACTTTCTTAGGAAAATCTGAAAGTCTGTTTTTCTTGCCTCTGCATGTGCTGACTATAAATATTATTTTTGAGTATTTCTCGTAACAATCTTTTATTATTTCATTGATAAATTGATCTGTAAGGTTGCAGCCTATACAGTTTTCAGGAAAACTTTTCAGAATTACATTTTCAAAATCAAGTTCCT
>CAYXJA010000148.1:0-4092 GCA_964465425.1 uncultured Prolixibacteraceae bacterium
TCCAGAATTCCTGTAAATTCATTAACCCATTCACGAAAACTCCACAGCTCTACAACCGGCCTGGTGAAATCGGCCTCTACCAATCCTTCAAGTCTGTATGTTGTTATTGGATTCAGTTTATATTCATTAACCTTAATGAGGTGAGGGAAATAGGAGCACGATGCTTTGTAGATATCAAAATACACAAGCGAAGAATCAAAATTTGAAGCTATCGACATCACTTCCTTTCTTAGCAAATCATCGGATAACAAAAGCAAACCTTTATAATCGGGAAAACGCTCAATTATGTTTCTGAATTTAAACAGACTTTCGTTATACTTTTCAATACACCGATAATAGTTGTCATGCAATTTCTTTGCATTATTGAAATACTTCTCTGTCCTGTCCAGCCTTACTTCCAAATCGTAAAGTATATCGGGCAGGCTTACTTTTTTATTATCTGTTATAATTTCAATTTCACCGAAATATTCCCTGTCCTGACGAGCCTGCTTTTCATCAAGTTTAAACTTACAAAGGTTATAATTGGTTATTGCATCTCTGTAATTAATCTCAATAAATCCAAATAAGAATAAGGGATTTGTTTCCGTCATGTACTTTTCAAGTATGTCTCCAATTAAATAATAAGTAACAGCATGACCCGGATATTTACTTTGATAATGTCTTAAATTTACCATATTGCTGAATCTGTCATTAACAGACAGACTTTCAAACAGTGGTTTGAATTCATTCTGGGAAAAGCCAAACTGACCTATGACTAAAAACAAAATCACAAAAAAACTTTTCTTCATTGGGCTAATTTTTTAAATTTCTGTGGTTTTCAATTATTCCGGAATAATAGTTTCTTCATAATCAAGAATCTTCATTTCAACTCTCCTGTTGATCGCCCTGTTCTCCTCGGTATCATTAGGCACTAAAGGCATGCTTTCTCCATAACCCCTTGCAATAAGCCTATTCCCGTCAGCACCATTTGAAACCAGATAATCAACTACCGACTTTGCCCTTTTATCAGCCAACACAGTGTTGTACTTATCTGTTCCTTTATCGTCAGTATGAGCCATTATTTCAACCTTTATTTCAGGATTATCCATAATAAGCTGTATAACCCTGTTTAATTCTTCATGTGATGATTCAATCAAATCGGCAGAATTAAATTCAAAGTTGATATTATTCAACCTGATAGCCACTTTTATTTTTAATGGTTTCAGCTCAATATTCAATCTCTTAAGTTCTCTTGCTTCCTTTAAATCCAAAATTGCATGATTAAAAGTATATCCTTTGGGTCCCCTGACTTCAACATCAAACTTTTCTCCTTCCCTCAATGATATTTCAGATAAACCTGTCTGACCCGAGACTCTATTGGGTAAAACTTTCTTTTTTCTTTTAAAATCAATAAGAACCACTTCTGCATCTATTGGATTCTTAGTGTCCTCATCAGTTACATATATTTCAACATCTCTTCTCTCAGGTTCCAGTTCTATATCCCTTACAAACTTATCATACAACACTATGTTGGATAGAGGCAGGTTTAACTTATCAGTCTGATAGTCTTCCATTTGAACAAAAATATCGTAATCAATTCCTATTGGTAGAATAAAGCTTTTCTTTCCGGGTACTAATGTTGTAACATTTATTGGAATGTCCTTACTATTGGCATCCAAAACTCTTATCGTTCCATCCAAAGGCCAGTACTCCTCCTTGTCGTAAATATTCAGAACCAACTCTGTATTAGGGAATATGTAAAAATCTTTATTGAAATCTTCGTTAGTTAAAGGAGGCTGAAACAATTCATATTTGTGAGAAAAATTATCCTGCCATACATGAAACATCAGCGTTTCTGAAGAGTTTAACAACATCTTCCAATCCCCTGTATTTTGATCAGATACAGTAAAAAACTTAATACGAGACAATAATGGATCAACTGCAAGTATGTTTGCCTTTACGGGCTTATTGTCTTCTTTATTTATAATCTTCCCTTTAATAGTTATTGTTTTCTCCGGAACATACTGCTGTAAAAGTTTAAACCTGTAAATCTTATTATCAGGACGATTATCAGATGATTCATTAACAATGAAGTATATGTATTTATCTGTATGACAGTATACAGGACATATCTCGCTTGATTTTGAATTCAAGGTATCAATCTCAATAGGCAGATACCAGTGAATATCTCCAAGCTTTTTGGTCCAGCAAATTTCCCACCTTACCTTTTCATCTATTACACGTGAAAACAGGATTGTCTTGTTATCATCATAGATCTTTGGATATGATATGCCCCCCTGATTTATTTCAGTATTTAATTTAGAAGGCTGTAGCCAATTCTGAGAAGCACTGTCTATATTGCTTGTCCATATTTCACATGTGTTATATTCTTCAAGTCGTTTAATCTTTACACTTCTTGTAAAAACTAATTCCCTGTTATTACCTGATACCGAAGGACAACTTTCATTTTCAACAGTATTGATCACTCCTCCAAGGTTAACCGGAGCAGACCAATGCCCGTTTTCAAGTATACAGTAATAAATATCCATACCTCCTTTACTGTCAGAAAAATTAGCTGAGAAATACAAATACTTACCGTCATAGCTTATGCAAGGAGCTTCAGCTTTAACCTTCTCTGTAATCAGTTTATTTATTGAAGATATTTCATCAGCTGCTCCCCACGGACTTTCAACATAAGGTTTGATTGCTTGTTTTAAAGATATTGCCCCTTTCTTTGGCAAATCAACAATTATCATTTTCAGACCGTCGGGACTAATATAAAAACTCTGCGGATTTACAATTCCCGGGACATGAACCTCCTCCAGCAAGGTTTCGGCTGCAAATAAAAAGTAACTAAAAAAGAAAAAAAGTAAGAGGGTGAAAATTTTTTTCATCTTCAATTTTTATTTATACGGGGTTAAGGGTATATATAAGCAGAAATATCTGCTGATGATCCAACTTTGAATTAGCTACATGAAAACTCCATGTAAAACGGCCAGTTATATTTTTATATCTCAGAGGAGTAAAATACACATCAGTCCTTATATAATTTGAGGTATTACTATAATAATCATCTCCATGCGAAAAATGGTGAGGGTCACCAAAGTTCATTACAGAATGTAATCCATAACCCTTGTATTCAGCTGCTATATCGAAATAAGCTGAGTTTGAAACTTCAAAATCAAGTCCATTACCTCTGTTTCTGTATAATGAAGTAAGTACTCCCCCTTTCAATGTTAAAATATCTAATGGCAAAAGTGATTTGAAATCATACCCGACCATCAAATTTGCTCCCGTATAATCCATAATATGATCACCCGTCAAACGCATCAGATTTGGTCTGTCGTGATAAAGATACCAGTACCCTTCAAGAATAAAATTACCGGGAGTATATTTACAATTATAACATATCATGAATTGCTCTCTTCTTAATGAGTCAATCCTGCTTACCCAGTCAAGATAAATACCTGTGGAAAAGTCTTTCTTCTTGTAGGAAATCATTATCCCGTCAATAGTTGGATTGAAATATGCCCATTTTTCAGACATAAAAGGCAAAGGCATCTGAAACGATTTGCTCCTCAAAAATGCCCCTATATTCAATTCAAGACCGTTTTTTTCAACAGAATAATATAAAATAGGGTTAGGCCTGATTTCAAGTAGTCTTGTTCCAAATTCATAAAAATAATTCAATCCTGCCCGGAACCTATGTATTGAATCAATACTTGCCCCAACAGAAAAATCAAGGCCACTGCCTGTAATTGTCTCAGAATTACTATAACCGCTCGGAAATTCCCTATTATCAAAAAGACCGCAATAATCAACACCATACTCAAATTTCTGAGCATATACTGAAGCTGAAAACAGGAATATCAGCAAAAAATTAATTATTCTTCTTTTCATATTGCGAATTAAGAATCATAAAGATAATTTTATTATGAAAATAAGAGAAAGGTTTTACTTAGTTTTACTGAAATTTTTATACTGTGATTAAGGAACTTATAATTTCAAAAAGAAATAGCTGCCTTTTTTTAACGGGACTGATTGTATTCACTGCCTTGAATATCTTTTCTGCCTGCACAATGGAGCTTCATTTCGATGAAGCTTATTACTGGC